>CAZCHZ010000031.1:0-10235 GCA_964498615.1 uncultured Legionellaceae bacterium
AAATGAAAAACAGAAACGCATTTTTGAAAAAACGTTTGATAGCATGACTAAAAATAAAATAAACTTTGCATCGCTTGAGACCAACCATTTTCTTAATATATCCACGTATACCCATTTCTATGAAAGTTATAATAAAATCTGTTGGGAAACCCTAAGCCCTGTACTTTGGAGGCTGGGTTTGCAAGATCTCTATGAAATAGATCACACCACAACGAGTATGGCCATCACCCTAATACAACAGCACTGGCAAAAATTTTTAACCCTATATCTCATGAACATTATATTTAATCTTGGAGGTTTTTATTTTACTTTATTGCTATGTCTTTTGTTTATCGCTGCATTATGGCAATATCAAAAATCTAGAAATCAACTATCATTATTGTGTTTAATCACATTATCTTTAAGTGTTGCAAATTATACATTAGTCGCATTGGTAGAACCTGTCATGCGACGATATTCTGCTTATACGGATACGGTATTGATCAGTATATTACTTGTGATATGCCTATTTGCATTTAACCCTATGCACAAACGTTTATAAGATGTGTGGCTTAGTTGGTAGTTTACAATGGCAAATGCCCGATGATGAAAAACTCATTGAAAAAATGACACATACGCTTTTTCATCGTGGACCTGATGCAGGCAAAATTGTTTCTCTGGGACCTTTAGTGCTTGGGCATCGTAGACTAACCATTATTGATACGGAAGCTTCCGCCAATCAACCCATGACTGACAATACTGGCCGATATTGGATAGTGTTTAATGGGGAGATTTATAATTTCAAAGAATTAAGATCCACATTGATGAACTTTGGTCATCAATTCCGCACCCATAGCGATACAGAAACCATTCTGGAATCCTGGAAAAAATGGGGGATTGATTGTCTTTCGCATTTCAAGGGCATGTTTGCTTTTGCCCTCTGGGATAAAGAAGAACAGATGCTATTTCTCGCAAGGGATCGCTTGGGCGAAAAACCGCTCTATTATCACTTACTGCCACAAAATCTTGATGGTGGTATTATCTTCGCCTCTGAATTGCAAGCCTTACTACAGCATCCATTAATACCCAAAACAATTAATCCAAAGGCAATGAGTCAATTTTTATCTTTAAATTATGTTTTAACAAACACTTCTATTATAGATCAGGTACAAAAGTTGCCCCCCGCGCATTATCTTATCCTAAGACGACACCGCCAACCCGAACTAAAACAATATTGGGATTTAAGTACCGCTTTCAAAGAAAAACGTGAATTTTCTTCAAGAAACGCAGCGGCAGAACAACTACAATTTTTAATTGATGATAGCGTCAAAAGACAAACCGTGAGTGATGTTCCCTTAGGCGCTTTTTTAAGTGGCGGCATAGATTCTTCAACCATTGTGGCCGCCATGTGTAAAATGCAAGATCCAAAATTTATTCAAACATTCAGCATTGGCTTTCAAGAGAAATCTTACAGCGAACTTAAAGAAAGCGCTCATGTTGCAAAACATTTAGACGTCTGCCATCACACACAAGTGATACATGCTGACATGGCGGCCCTTTTACCCAAAATTGTATCCGCAATGGATGAACCTTTCGCAGACAGTTCTATGATTCCCATGTATTTTTTATCTCAATTTTCCAGAGAAAAGGTAAAAGTCTGTCTGTCGGGTGATGGCGGAGACGAACTATTTGCGGGCTATGAAACCTATACGGCAGACAAACTTTATCATTTATCTAAACATCTTCCAAAATCTTTTATACGCCATGCACAATCTATGATTAATTATCTGCCTGTTTCTCATCAAAAAGTGAGCCGCGATTACAAATTAAAAAAATTCTTACAAGGATGTAGCCTTGATTTTCAATATGCACATTATTTTTGGAGAACAATTTTCACTGACGAGGAAAAGCAGGAATTACTTGACCCAAATGTGCAACAAAGTATTATGCAACATCAGCCATTTGCTTTTTTTCAACATTTCCATCAGGACGTAGATACTTGCCATCCCCTTGATCAAGCCAGTTATGTTGATATGAAAACTTGGATGGTGGATGACATTTTAGTAAAAGTGGATAGAACAACGATGGCACATTCCTTAGAAGCCAGAGCACCTTTTTTAGATCATACCTTGGTGGAATTTGCAGCTTCATTGCCTGTCTCATTTAAACTGCGTTTTTTCGAAAAAAAGCATCTCTTAAAATTAAGCCAAAAAGCCATGCTGCCAAAACACATTCTTTATCGTTCTAAAAAGGGATTTAATGCCCCAGTTTCTACTTGGTTCACAAAAACCTTATGGAATCTAGGACGGGAAGTAACGCTGAATGGCGCATTAGATGAATTTTGCCGTTTAGACGTTATCGAAAGGCTATGGCAAGAACACTTGCAAAAAAGAAAGGACCATGGCTTAAAATTATTTGGTTTAACTTGTTTAGGATTGTGGCTAGACAATTTCAAAACTAAAATCACCCAAAACACATCGGAGTATTATTCATGATCTCGGTAATTATACCCGCCTATAATGAAGAAAATGCGATTATTGACACTGTGCAAGAAATCAATCGTGTTTTGAGTAAAATGCCCCTTACAGCCTATGAAATACTGGTCGTCAATGACGGCTCTACCGATGAAACGCGGGCAAGAGCACTCAGCTTGGCATCATCCTGTCATTTAAGCGTCCTGCATCATCCTCACAATATTGGCTATGGCCGATCGCTCAAAGATGGCATTCAAAAAGCCAAGTTTGACACCATTGTGATTACTGACGCAGATAGAACTTACCCTTTTCAAGCAGTCCCAGCGCTCTTTGCAGCATACCAAGAAGGGTTTGATATGGTCGTTGGTGCTAGAACAGGTAGTCATTATCGTGAATCTATGTTAAAATCTCCTCTTCGAATTATTCTTAAATTTTTAGTTGAGTTTACCGCTGGTAGAAAAGTGCCCGATGTTAATTCTGGCTTAAGAGTTTTCTCTAAATCAACGATAATCCCATATTTAAATCACCTCTGTGACACCTTCAGTTTTACAACATCGATGACACTCGCGTATATGATGACGGGCCGCTTTGTAAAATACCTCCCCATTCCCTATGATAAACGAGAGGGAAAATCTAAAGTACATTTGTTTAGAGATTCTTTAAGAACATTACAATATATATTGCAGGCGATTAACTATTACAACCCAATTAAGATATTTATCTTATTTGCAAGCCTTTGTATACTATTTTCATTGATCGGATTTTTTATGTCAGCTGTCTTTGGATTAAAAAGCGGGTTCTTCCTTGGGATCGGGGGCTTATTGGTTTCGCTCGTCGTTATGTGCTTTGGCCTGATTGCTGATCTACTGAAACAAATTATGCATAAATAATATGCCCTTTTAACACCAAAAAATTTGCTTGTATGCATTGCTAAGAAAGATTATGATATAATATCTCAGCAACAATTGAGTTGCATAACAAATTAAGGAGGAGGTATATGTCAGCCAATGTACAGGCAAAAATAGAGGCCAAAAGCAAGTTTGACCTTGAATGCTTTGACTATGATAGTTCCTTGACGCAACGCCTTACGCACATCAACACACAAATCGAAGAAACCGCAACACAGATCGAAGAAGCCTTAACGCAGATCGAAAATGAACAGCTTATGCATGATACACAGGACATGCTTACAGAATATCAAATACTATTGGAAGCTAAACGTCAAGAAACCCTCACCTTGATAGCCGTATCCAAATTATCAGAAGTCTTAAAAACGAACCCCCAAGATATCGATGAAGAATATGAAATTATCCTATCCGAGATACCTAAGAGTGCTGACATTCAAGACCTAGATCAACGCAGACATTATCAGGAACTTTTACTGGCAAAATGTAAGGACCTCATATCTGATCAACAGAGCCCCGCTTTTAAACGCGCCATGGCAGTTAAAGGATTACAGAAAATTGAATCTTTAGAAGGTCCTATGAAACCATTGTTCAATGAATACTTTACGCCATTGAAAACCCTATATAATTCATTTATTCCATTGTTTGTGGCACATAATTTCATTCTTAAGAGAGAGCAATATACAAAAGAATTGCCTACCTTAACAAAGAATGAACAAGTAGAAGTGCAAAATAAGCTTGACGAGCTTCGGTCTGCAAGAGCGTAGTTATTTATAAAACTTATTTTATTTTGTATACAACACTTGCTTCTCTCAAGTTAGCTTTGTATGATCTAAAGCTATGAAAACATTGCGTTATACCAAAGATCAGAGTGATATTCCATCAGAAGCCCCTTCAGATAGACAATTTTGCCTGGTGATGGCAGGTGCGTCCACACTCATTGGATTAATGAGTCTATGGAAACATATGTATGCCTATGCTTGGATTTGGGGGTCTCTAGCGCTTTCTCTAGCGTTCTTAAGCTTTATTTATCCAAAATTACTTGCACCATTGAATCAACTCTGGACAAAATTCGGGGTCCTGCTACATAAAATTTTTAATCCCCTCATTATGGCCATTTTATACTATGGATTGTTTATGCCTATGGGCCTAATTGCAAGAGTCTTGGGCTGGGATCCCTTAAGGTGTCACTTTGACAAGCATGCAACCTCTTATTGGATAAGCAGAGCCTCCATGCCCTTAAGTACTCTGAAAAATCAATTTTAGGTGTCATGATGTCTTTATTGAGCGAAATTTTTGCCCTAATGCGAACAAGAAAAAAGTTTTGGTTATTACCCATTCTATTGTCTTTATTAATTTTTGGGGGTCTCGTTGTCCTGACACAGGGTTCAGCAATAGCACCTTTCATATATACCTTATTCTAAGACACCATGTATATCCTTGGTATTTCAGCTTTTTATCATGATAGTGCAGCTGCTTTAATTTGCAACGGAGATATTATTGCCGCTGCACAAGAAGAACGTTTTACACGAAAAAAACATGATGCTGGGTTTCCAAAAAATGCTATCCACTATTGTTTAAGTACAGCCAACATATCGATTGAAAATCTGGAATATATCGTATTTTATGATAAGCCCTTGCTTAAATTTGAACGTCTTATCGAAACGTATCTCGCAACTGTCCCAAATGGATTTAGAAGTTTTTTAATGAGCATGCCTCTATGGATTAAAGAAAAATTATTTCAAAAAAGGCTCTTAATAAAAGAACTACAAAAATTAGCAGGCACTCAAAAAAATAAATCCTTAAATAAATCTTTAGAAAATAAAATTATTTTTACAGAACATCATCAAAGCCATGCTGCCAGCGCTTTTTATCCTTCTCCCTTGAAGAAGCCCTGGTATTAACCATGGATGGCGTAGGCGAATGGGCGACCACATCGGTTGCCATTGGCAAAGGCAATAAACTTATGATGCAAAAAGAAATGCATTTTCCGCATTCTATAGGATTATTATATTCAGCATTCACATACTACACGGGTTTTAAAGTAAACTCAGGTGAATATAAAGTGATGGGCCTTGCACCTTATGGTGAGCCTAAGTTTGCAAAACTTATTTTTGACCATCTGATTGATTTAAAAGAAGACGGCAGTTTTCGGTTAAATCAACAATATTTTAATTACAGCACTGGCCTTACCATGACGAATGCGAAATTCGAAAAACTTTTTGGCGGAAAGCCCAGAAAAAGTAATGAACCCCTAACACAACGACACATGGATTTGGCAGCTTCTATTCAAGCTGTCACGGAAGAAATTGTCTTAAGACTCACACGATCGTTGGCGGAAGAAACCGGTATTAAAAATCTTTGTCTTGCAGGAGGTGTTGCATTAAATTGCGTTGCCAATAGTAAAATCTTGCGTGATGGCGCTTTTAAAAATGTTTGGATACAACCCGCCGCAGGAGATGCAGGGGGAGCACTGGGTGCAGCGCTTTGCGCTTATTATGATTATTTAGGAAAACCAAGGGATACATCTTCAATATCCGAACTGGATGCAATGAAAGGTGCCTATCTTGGTCCGAGTTTCGAAGAAAGTGATATAGAAAATCGCTTGCTGGCTTTGGGTGCTAAATATGAAGTACACACTGATAACGATGTGATTCGTATTACAGCGCGGGCCTTGGCTGAAGGCAAGGCTGTGGGTTGGTTTCAAGGCAGAATGGAATTTGGTCCACGTGCTTTAGGTGGCCGCTCAATTTTGGCTGATCCCAGATCGGCTTCTATGCAACGAAACTTGAATCTTAAAGTGAAATATCGAGAATCGTTTAGACCTTTTGCACCATCTGTACTTGCGGAAGATTTAAAACAGTGGTTTGATATGGAAGTTCCCAGTCCCTATATGCTATTAGTTGCCAATCTTTTAGAAAAACATAGAATTGAAATGACTGATAATGAAAAAGCTTTGTTTGGCATTGATAAATTAAATGTTAAGCGATCAACTTTACCCGCCATTACCCATGTAGATTATTCTGCCCGCATTCAAACCGTACATCAAGAAACCAACCCACGCTACTATGCCTTATTATCTGAATTTAAGGCATTAACCGGGTGCCCTGTGTTAGTCAATACCAGTTTTAATGTCAGAGGCGAACCCATCGTCTGTACACCCATTGATGCCTTTCGCTGTTTTATGGGGACCGAAATCGAAGTGTTAGTAATGGGTAATTGTATTCTTTACAAAGAACAGCAAGCACCTAGCCTAAAATTAGACTACAAACACGCTTTTGAATTGGATTAATCTATGCGAAAATTAAGAAATTTTTTTGTGTTTGGTTGCGTTTTTCTTATTTCAGTGGTGTTTGCCATTGGGCTCATTTTTAGTGCTGAAATTGCGCTTAGGTTAATCTACCCTGTCATTTCACGAGGAATGCTTGTTGACGTCAAATTATTCCCTTACAAACATTATGTAGTTACAACACAACCCCCTAATTTAGAACTTGGCAAAGGAGATCATATTTTAGATAGTTATTTTGGTGTGGGCGGGCCTTGTGTCAAGGCAGATGGGATAACGGCAAGGTTTAATAGCGAGGGATACCGCAGTCCAGAATTTCGTAACATCCCCCCTAAAGAACCCGGAGAAATCCGTATTATTATTACTGGGGGATCAGCGTCCATTAGTTGGAATATTGGTGAAGCTTGCACGATGGACAATAACCTGCACAATTTATTTGCAAAGTATTATCCTAATCGTAAGGTGCGTATTTTCAACTTAGGGAATGCGGCTTGGAAATCTTTTCAAGAACTGATTGCGCTACAATTACATGGTCTAGCATTAGAACCCGATTTAATCATCGCTTTTGATGGCTTTAATGATATTCAACACGCCTTTTCTATGCCTATTGAACAACCTTATAGTAATATTGCAATTGATGCTTTTCAGCGTTATGAACGTTGGGTAACAGGCGGGGTATCAGGACTTGTCGATGAGTTAAAATTACGCGCGGCCATTAAAAATCCTTATAAAAAGGCTTCAGTTGCTATTGCTGGACGAACATTGAAAGATCACTTAGAAAACACTTATCCTGAAACCGCTAAAAAGGCAGCTCCTGGTCAACTTGGCACAAATGTTGCGTATCCTTTAGATATTACTAGCATCACAAAACGCCAAGATTTTGATCCCTATAATCAAGAAGTAGTTGATTTTTACCTTAAAAACGAACGCCTTATGGCTCGCTCAGCCAGCATGGTTAATGCCAAAATATTATTTGTTTTACAACCTATTCTGTATTTAAAAACGCCTTTGTCTCCAGAAGAACAGGACGCATTAAAATCCTATATGCCTTCTATTAATTTCGTTGTGCAAGGCTACGAGCGTATGAAATTGGGTTTAAAGAAGATTACAGAACAAGAAAGGAACGCATCGTTTTTAAATATGAGTAATGCGTTTAACAATAATGAGCAAAAAATATTTGGCGATTATTGTCATTTTAATAGAGAAGGTTATGTGATTGTGTCTAATGAATTATTTTCACAAATACAATCAATTTTAAAACTTGACAAGACTGCTTCTTAAGATATTGAGCATATAATACCTGAAATAATCAAAAACATTCCCAGAAAATACTTCCAAGTGAATGTTTCAGAAAAAAACAACCAAGATAAAATGGGCACAAAAACATAGGCAAGAGACATGAATAAGTACGCGCGGCTTAAAGGGATATCCTGTAAGCACCAAACCCAAACAAAGGTTGTTAATCCATATAAAGCAACAGCCGCAATAAAAACAGGTTCCCAGAGAAGCAGCCATATTGACTGATTCAATTTTAGATGTCCCGCAGAAAATTTAAACAAGACTTGACCTACGGCAATGAAAAGCACACATATGATTAATACAAAATACTTATTCATAAGCTATTATCCTAAATCTATAGGTAACGGGCGCAATCAAACGGACCATTTTTCTCTCCAAGCTTGCATCATTAATACGCCCCATAAAGAATATTGCCAGTTACGTTTGCCAGAGATATGTTCCTGCCAACGTTTATGTATTGGTTGCCAATTCAAAATATCATCTCTAGTAGACAAACCAAACAATAAATGCTCTGCCCAGGTACGCAAAGAACCTCGTAGCCATTGATCAATAGGAACACCAAAACCCATTTTGGGACGTTCAATTAAATTTTGAGGCAAGTATTTGGCTAATATTTGTCGCAAAATCCATTTCCCCTGATTATTTCTCACTTTACATTGAAAAGGCAGGCGCCAAGCAAATTCAACCACGCGATGATCTAATAGTGGCACTCTTGCTTCTAAACTCACCGCCATACTCGCTCTATCTACTTTGGTTAAAATGTCATCGGGCAAATAGCTAAGCGTATCCATGGC
Source organism: uncultured Legionellaceae bacterium (assembly GCA_964498615.1). Lineage (GTDB taxonomy): Bacteria > Pseudomonadota > Gammaproteobacteria > UBA6186 > Azoamicaceae > CAWARU01. The sequence continues at coordinate 8,738 of CAZCHZ010000031.1, forward strand.
TTGCATAAATTCAACCACATTTTCTACTCTCGGAAATTTGTCTGTATGTAGGGCCTGCCAAGGATAGCAATTGGATTCTATTCCACCATTGATGAGTTCATTGGGATTTTCCCAAAAACTGACCAACCCCCTATAAAAAGCATCAGGATGAATGGCCATCAATACATCTGCAAGTTTATACAATTTATCCGCTAAGAGATTTGGACGCAATCGCTTTGGAATCACCCCTGCCATATAATCCCAGTGTTTATGGCTGGGCACTTGAATACTGGCCGCAATAAAACGACGTAGCCAAAAAGGCAAAAGAGAAACTTTTTGCCAGATACGCTGCCCGAGAAAATAACGAGAATACCCTCCAAACAATTCATCTCCGCCATCTCCTGATAAACTGACAGTCACCTTCTCTCTAGCCATTTTAGAAACTAGAAAGGTTGGAATTTGAGAAACATCTGCAAAAGGTTCATCGCACCAAGCGGGAATGTCAGGAATTATACGACAAGCATCAGCAGGCGATAAATAAAGCTCATGATGCGAAGTGTCAAGCGTCTTGGCAACCGCTGCCGCATACTTCGCCTCATCATACCCTGTTTCATGAAACCCAATTGAAAAGGTTTTAACGGATCTATCAGATTGTGCCTGCATTAAGGCCACCACCAGAGAACTATCAATGCCACCCGATAGAAAAGCACCCAAGGGCACATCTGCTACCATACGCTTTTTTACCGCATCCTTCAACAAAACTTCCAATTCATCAACAAGACTTGCATCATTGTTTGTCGCAACGTTTTGTCGCAGAACATTTTGAAAATCCCAAAATCGACTTTCCTTTTTATTGCCTTTAGCATCAATCATCAAAATGCTCCCGGGAGATAATTGATGCATATTTTTAAATATCGACAAAGGTGTGGGGACATAATTAAAGCGAAAATAAGAAGCCATTGCATTTGGGTTTAGTTCGCCTTTCCAGTCTGGATGCGGTAAAAAGCTTTTAGGTTGAGAACCAAAGAATAGCGTTTCCCCTTGATAACCCCAATACAAGGGTTTAATTCCTAAGCGATCTCGTACTAAAAACAATTTTTGTTGTCGCCTATCCCAAAAAGAAAAAGCAAACATACCAATAAGCTTCTTGCAGGTTGCTTCAACCCCCCAAGCCTCACAAGCTTCTAGAATGACTTCCGTATCTGACGGTCCACGAAACTGATAACCTAGCTTTATCAGCTCATTTCTTATATCAGGTGCATTATAAATTTCACCATTATAGGACAACACTGAAGCACCAGAACGCGATATCATAGGTTGATGCCCCGTTTCAGACAAATCCACCACAGCAAGACGTCTATGACCAAAAGCTAAGCCCTGATTTTCATCACACCACATACCATCAGAATCTGGACCACGGCTGTTTAGTACATCGGCCATTTTTCGAACAATGCTTAATAATTGATCAGGATTTTTATATTTTTGATTCCAGAACCCTGTTATTCCGCACATGCAAATA
>CAZCHZ010000032.1:0-10208 GCA_964498615.1 uncultured Legionellaceae bacterium
TCTTCAAAACCTTCCAATACTGCAGGATCACCCTTTACTTTAAGTCCTGCTAAAAATTTATTAGCATCTTCCGCACTTATTTCATCTGTTCCTTTTGCTATGGGTTTACTTTCACTCACATGAATTGCTGTTTGTACGGCAACTTGTAATTTAAACTTCTTTTCGAGATCTGCAATTCTTGTTTTATACTCTACTTCTGTTTCGTTTTCACTTCTTACAAAAATATCTTCAAATTTGAATCCACCTCGACCCATATAAAGAGAAAAAAGTTTTTTAAAATATGTTGTTTCACTTCCGTCTAAATCATGATATTTTTTATCAATATTTTCCAAGAAGTGTTGAGCCATTTCTCTCAACCCTCTCAGTTGCCGATCATATTTTTCAATATCAGTCCTGGTAAAAAACCAATCCAAGTAATTTTGCATCATTGTCTGTGTTTTGGGATTCTTCGAATAATGCTTAATGACCGCCACTAAAAGTGTCACCGGGAAGGTCCCCACACCCAGTGCTGCTCTTACAATAAATGAAAGCCCTGCGACACATTTTCCAAAAAACTTAACTATAGGTGACCATTCGGCTCTTTTCCCTGCCAATTTTTTACTTATCTTGATAGCCAAGTCCGTTTTTTTATACATAGACATTTTCAATTCTTCTTTTAAATGTCCAATATCAGCGTATCTTAACTCATGCCTGTCTTTTCTATTCTTAAAATCTTCCCTAAGTTTCATTACATCTTTTTTTGCTTGAGTAATACTCTCCAACTCTTTACCTAGGTGTTCTATACTTTCTTGACAGAATGAAATATCATCATCATAGTACTTCTTCATGGCATTATGTTCGGTTGGAATTTCACAGCTCAATCTCTCACTTTTTTCTTGCAAATTTTCTAAAAAAATCCGTTTTGCTTCATCATATCCAAATTTCTCTTTCAGCTTTTCAAAAAACTTGCTTTTTTTCCTCTTTATTTTCAACATAACATTTGAAAACTCAATTTTAATCAAATTAAATTCATTTTCTATTATTGCTCTTTGCTTTTCTATTTCTTCTTTGTCCCCTCTCTTGTCTTGTTCTAGCGCATTAATCTTTTTAAGTCGTTCACTTGCGGCATTCTTTAAAACTCTATCGCAATCAACAAGCCTTGATTGAATTTCTTGCAACTTTTTTAAACCTTTCTTAAAACTTTTTTCTCTTTCATCTGCGTGTATTCCATACATGGCACTTGAAACTATTTCCTGATGCGTTTCAAGTGATAATTTAACAATCTTAAGCGACTCAATTTCTTTCATTATTTCTTTTTCATTTCTTGTTAATCTCTCAACAACATCATCATATCTCCTTAACATTTCCACTGCGCTTAATTTGTCACTTTTGGTCTTTTCACGCACGGCAGCAATGTTTTTTCTCGCTTCTTCTTCTGCTTGTCTGATCTCTGATTCATCGTATCTTCTTTTTTGACACACCTCTTCAATTTTATCAAGCTTATGATCAATTTCACCCTGTTTTTCTTGCTTGATGCTTTTGTCGTCTCGCATTTCCATTAATACAATTTTTCTTCTCATCAGCTCTTGAAGTGTCATATCATTATATAAATCTAGATTTGGAATATCCTCCTTTACCAATATTGCTCTCAGGGCTTCACGCGCCGCTTCTGCGCCCTTATCACTAACTGCCTTTTTCTTATCATCGCTTGCATCAAACTCAAGTGTTCCAATAAGTTCTCTGTCAACCCTAATCACATGATCCCCAGCAGCTCTCAGCACGGTTTCTTGCGTTAAATTTTTCTCAACCATAGCAAGCACAAAATCTTTTGCAGTTTTAATATCTTTTCCTTTCTCTATTTGCTCACGTTTCTTTCTGCTTTCAAGACCAACATATAAAATTTTATCGGTACCAACTAGCGCTTTTCTACCGGCTTTAGGATCCTGGAATACACTGGATACATTTTCATGCAAACCACCATCTGTGGTTAAGTGCACATATATTTGTTTTTTGCCCCCCACTTCTATCACTTCCGGAATCTGAACAGGTTGAAAACCTCCAGGAAATGCGCCACCGGCACGAGCTGCTAGTGCTAAGGGGATATCTCTAAAAGCCTTATTATTTGCTGAAAGATATAAAGGTCTCGACTGATTTAAGCTAACAACCGGAATTGTTGGTTTCATTAATTTATGTACTTCAGCATAATGCTCATGTTCTGCAAATGTCATTTTTCCATTACCTGTCTTAGCGGCAATCAGCCCCTCTAACCATTCTTGTAGTGCATCTCCTTTGAATAATCCAAGTTTATCACCCGTTAGCAAATTCCAAATATCTTCAATTTTTTCACCCATTTCTAATCCACGATTAATCTTTGCTATAATATCTGGGGTCATTTTTACACCTTTGATAATTCCTCCATAAGGCGTTCCTGCCAGAACGGCCTGCGCATCACCTGGAACAGCTTCGAGAACTGTTTCTAGCCTTTGCACAGCTTGACCTGCCCCATCACTAATAGCTGCAGCAGCAGCGGTTACATGTTTAAGTTTTGTTGCTTCAAGCCAACCCGGTTCATCTTTATCTTGAAACTTTCTAAAATCGACATTCATCATAATATCTTTGATTTCAGCGACACTGTAACCAACAGACAACATCACCGCAACAAAACCGCCAGCAGATACACCGACAATTTCTTTGATGCGGGACAATATTCCTGCTTTTTCTAATTCTTCCAGAACACCCACATGCCCAACGCCTCCCATGCCTCCTCCCCCTATGGAAAGGTATTCTATAGCATTAAGACCTGAATCAGGTGGAATTTGATCTGCGGTGACTTCCGCTACTGCAGGTTTATCTTTATCTGAAGATACACTCATTTGATTATCCTCTTAACAATCCATTTCATAAGGCGTTAGAGCCAAGTTAAAGGTAAAAGTTCATAAGTGTATGTTCCCATTATTTCTCACAGTGCTAATGCTGATGCCAATAATGTGTATGTTCATTTAAAAATAATTGAGGGACCTGCAACTTATTCGGTGCAATCAGAAAACTTACCATTCCCGCATGCGCAGTGTCCAAGAGTATAATGCCCTGTTTTTGATATCTTTCTACAACCTCTGGACGTGGATGCCCATATTGATTGCGGTAGCCTACCGGAATCACTGCATATTCTGGATCAACCGCTTTAATGAAATCCAAGGTTGATGAAGTTTTACTACCATGATGTGGTACAAGTAATATATCTGATTGCAATTTCCGGCCATATCTTGCCACCAAATCTTCCTCGCTCTTGGCCTCGATATCGCCAGTTAATAAAACCGTCTTTTCACCTACCCTTACACGCAAAACACAGGAATAATCATTACGTTTAGTCTTTAACAAATCACCAGGGTGTAGCATTTCAAATTTCACCCCATCCCACTCCCAAGTTTGGCCTGCATAGCAATGACGAATTTTGATGGCTTTTGCATTTTCCGGCAACTTTGCTGTTTCACTTGTCAAAATTTGACTAACTGGCAACTTATTAATAATCGATCCCAAACCGCCAACATGATCATTATCACCATGACTAATCACAACTGTATCTATTTTTCGTATTCCACGTGTCGCTAAAAAGGGCAACACTACCCGATCTCCTGTATCAAAATGTTCATTCATTTTTGGACCAGTATCATATAACAAAACATGATGCGCAGTTTCAATAACGGCTGCCAAGCCCTGTCCCACATCGAGTACTGTAAATTTGGCATGATCATTCTCAATAGGTGGGGCTTTTGTCAATACCAAGGGTAGCAAAAACACAATGGCAAAGCCTCGTCCAGGTAAGCCCCGTGGCGCTAATATAAGTAAAACGCCAAGCGCTGCGCATATCAGTGCAAACGCATTTAATTCCGCATTCATCCAAGTTGCTGCTGGCCAATGCGATAAATGCACGAGGATCGGCCAGAGTATTGACATCAACCAAGCCGCAAGTTTTAAGAACAGGGCACCTAAGGGTAGATAGACAATACTTAATGCAGCTCCCAATAAACTTAAAGGGATCACGAGAAATCCTACCCAGGGCACTGCAATAAAATTTGCCAAAGGTGCTATAAATGAAGCTTGTTGAAAACTGGCTAAGGTAAGCGGAATGAGACCTAAAAACAACACCCATTGTATACGTCCCCATCTCCACCATAATCCCTGAGATCCTATTCTGCCACGCAGGCCATATAAGATCATAAATACTGCACCAAAAGATAACCAGAATCCCGTACTTAATGTTGAAAAAGGATCAATCAAAAGCACAATCAGCATCGCCAGCATAAAACTACGCCAAGAAGAAAGCACCCTGCGTGTTAATATGCCAGTCATAAAAATAGTAATCATCACTAACGCTCTTTGTGTAGGAATTGAAAATCCCGCTAAGAACGCATAAATCATTGCAACCAGAACTGCCCCTATCGCTGCAATCCAGGTGCTCGGAAAACGAAGACAAACCAAAGGCAATCGACGCCAGAAAAAATTAATCAAAAAAAACGCAGTCGTTGTTAAAAATCCTATATGCAATCCAGCAATCGCCATTAAATGTACAGTACCTGTATCTCGAAATACTTCCCATTGTGTTTGGGAAATTTTATTTCTTACCCCCACCACCAAAGCATTTATCATGCCGCAATAGGGATCGTCTTTTAAGCTGATATTGATATTCTGATTAAGTAATTCCCGCATTCTTCCTATAGGATTAATGTATATCGATGACTGCAGTAATTTGGGCAGAGGTGCATCCAGAAGAACCCCTTCCGCCAGCAAACGCTGACAAAAGAAATGATGTGCTTTATCAAAGCTGCCGGGATTCGCATAAGCACGGGGTCGCTTTAATTTAACCGCAAACTGCCATTCATCTCCAATATGTAACATATCATTAAGCGTTTCCGGCGCATCCAACCATTTTAAACGAATTTTACCCGGATTTGTCCATGCATTTTCAGGGGATACCTGTTTTACTGCAAATTCAAAAACAGCGTATGTATCTTGATATTCTGGTATACTAGCAACACTCCCTATGACGGTAAGGGGAAGACCTTGCGAATCTTCTGGCAGCGTTTTGGCTTGATGTATATTACAATGCAACAACATCCAAGAAAATCCAAGCACAAAGATAATCGGATATATGATTATTGGACGCCAACCTGGAAACAAAAAACAGAAAGATAAAAGAAAGAAAAATAAGATAGGGAATAAAAAGGATGGCAGGCTTGAAAAAAAGTATAGGCTAGAAATGCCCAACAAAAAACTTAAAACAGCAAATGAAAAATCAATTTTACTTTTAGAATACACCTACATAACCCCCTAAGTAGAGGGTATGTAACATATTATGTCGAGGACTGCAAGCGTCCGTTATGCAATATTAATGTTCTATCCAAACGCGCTGCAAGTTCAGGATCGTGCGTCACCAAGATAAAACTGGTTTTACATTGCTGCGTTAAAGAAGTCATGACTTCAAATACTTGCTCTGCAGATTCATCATCTAAATTACCCGTGGGTTCATCAGCCAACACACAATCAGGATCATTCACCAAGGCTCTGGCAATCGCCACACGCTGGCGCTCGCCCCCAGATAAAGCCGCAGGTTTATGAGAAGCTCTTGCAGATAATCCTACTTTATCCAATAAAATGTGTGCTTTGGCCAGGGCAATTTTTGGCGCAACATTGCCAATTAATAAAGGCATGGCCACATTTTCAAGTGCGCTAAATTCTGGCAACAAATGATGAAATTGATAAATAAATCCTAAAGATTGATTGCGTAAACGTTCTTGTTCGCTTTCAGATAAATGATGTACATTGGCGCCATTGATTAAGACAGCGCCTTGGCTGGGGACATCCAAACCACCCAATACTTGCAAAAGCGTCGTTTTGCCCGAACCAGAACGTCCCATAATGGCAATCTGTTCGCCCTGGGACACAGATAAATTAACACCCATAAGTACTTTTAACTGGGTATCAGCATCTTGATATTCTTTATGTACATCTTTGCATTCCAGTACTGCTTTATTACTCACCACTTTACGCTTTGTGATATTCATAGTATTACTCATAACGCAAAGCCTCAGCTGGCAGCACGCCCGCTGCCCTAAAAGCAGGATATAATGTTGAGAGCAGGCACATGACTAAAGTGACAATGGTGACGCCTAATACATCCAAGACCTTAACCTCGGAAGGTAAAAATCCGACAAGATACACATCTTTTGCAACCAATTCAACATTTAAAAAGTTTTGCAGCGCATCAGCCCAGCCCGTCACGTGGAAAGCCATATACAAGCCCAACACAACACCTATCACTGTCCCCACCACGCCAATCAAAACACCCTGCATGACAAAAATGCCCATAATGCTGCGACGACTGGCGCCCAAGGCCCGCATAATCGCAATATCAGAATGCTTATCAGTTACCATCATGACAAGACTAGAAACAAGGTTAAACACCGCAACGGCAATAATCAACAATAAAATAAACACCATGACGGTTTTTTGAATTTGTAGCGCCTTAAAGAAACTACCGAATTCTACTGTCCAATCACGTATCCAATATGCTGGTTCTTGGTTTTCTACATTGACACTCTGAGATAATTTTCGTGCCACCTCTGGTGCACGTAATTCATCGTTCACCTTAATCTGCAAACCACTGATGCCACCATGCATATGAAATAATTTATTAGCATCTTGAATATTGATAAAACTATAATTACCGTCATATAAACTGCCGATTTCAAAGATCCCCACCACAGTAAAACGTTTAATTCTAGGCAGCATGCCAGCAGGTGTTAGGGTTGCTTCAGGCACTACTAAGCTGATTTTATCGCCTAATTCAACACCTAAATTTTCAGCCAGGGTTTGTCCCAGAACAATATTATATTCGCCTGCTTGTAATGATTTTAACTCTCCTGCTTTCATTTTGCTTTTTAAAGGATACACTGCATCAATTTCGCCCGCGTCAATCCCCTTTACCACAGCACCGTGCACCCGCCCTGTTGTACCCGCGGATAGCATCCCCTGTCCATAAATATAAGGGGCAACACCCAAAACACCGGGCACTTGCTTACTTTGCTGCATCAGCGTCTGCCAATCGATTAAGGGACTGCCCATTTTTCCAAGCGTGATATGGGGAGTACCACTTAACATTTCCGCCCGAATTTCTTTATTAAATCCATTCATCACGGACAGCACCATGATCAGCACACTTACCCCAAGCGCAACGCCCAAAACAGAAGTAAGTGAGATAAATGAGATAAAATGATTTCTACGCTTGGCACGCGTATATCGATATCCAACGAAGGCATAAAAAGGTCTAAACATAGAAGGATATTTTACCTTAAAACAGTCATCATAGGTAGATTATAGGTGAAAATCAGGAGTCACTCAGTGTCGAGGCTCTGCCTTAATCAACTTCATCAACGTTTGTACCAGGTTTAGACACTGTTCTAGGTGCAGAACTTGTATCTCCCCCGAAACGTTTTGCTCTTTCTCTTTCGATATGTTCCGCGTGTGCGGGTACAAAGGCCGTGATTCTGTCAACGCTTTTGAGCATGGCTTTGATAGAAACACCTGCTGTTTCTTCAAAGGCTTTTTCTTCTGCTTCCACTGCTGCCATCTGTTTGCGTGCTGCCAATAACTCACTTTCCGCTTCTTCTTTACCGGGATGTTTCTTGCCCCCTTTCTCATATTGCAAGATAGTTTCCATTTTGTTCAATGCAGAGACAAGCAATGTGTTCGCTTCATCATAATGTGCCTTGAAGGCTGTCCCGGGTTCTATTATGGCGCCAACATTTTTTTGAATATTCCATCCTTCTTTTAACAAATTCAATCTTTCTTCAAAATTTTCACGCTTATAGCTGTCTGATCCTTCTGAAAAAAATTCATCCTTTGCTAACACTTCCATCACTTGCTCACAAGTTTCAACCATATTATGCACCATTGCGGTTGCAGACGGTTCTGCGACTTTCTCTAGATCACTTTCAATGTTATGCGCTTTTTTTAATAATTCTGCTTCTTGTGATTTCAGAAGTTCATCCGCTAGGGCATATTGCTTATTATCTGCCAAGCGTTTAATTACATCACGCAACAAAGCTTCTTGTGCTTCAGACGTTTTGGCATTTCTAAAGGCGGCACGCAATCCTTTGCCTTGCTCTTCACCTAAGGCTGTACTTGCCCGTTCAAGTTCTTTGGCGCCGGAAATTTGTAATTCAGCCGCATCAAAGGGCTGATCGGGATTCATTTGTAATCCAATAGTGCGCACTACCCCAAAGATGGCCATGACAAAATTCATGATGACGGCAATGGCTTTACCGAACACACTGTCTTCTTTGAAACCTAATTTTTCAAAGATACCTTTAAAAGCTTCAGGCATTTGCTGCAATTTGCTTGCCTCTTCTCCACTGGATGTCGATGATTTAGCAGCACTTTTACTTCCTGCACCAAAATACAATGCAGCGCCCGAATGCGTTTTATTATGCAAGGCTGCGGCTTTCGCATTTGTGGCCAGCCATTCCCAATGTCTTTCAGAATAATTAATAAGCCCAATTTCACCTGCATATAAGGGATCTCCAGGTCTATGAGGACTGCCAATTAAAGGAAATTTTCTAACAGAATCATTTTTATCCACCATATATAAGCGACCTTGCAAATTCAATTCTTCTAAAATATACCCCAATTCTTTATTACCAAACCAATTGTTTGGATACTTTGCTAGGAGTGTTTCTTGATACTGGGCATGTGTAAGGAAGGGATTATTCAGTTCCGATTTTAAATGTTCAAATTCTGCTGCCGGCAATCTAGCAATATGTTCAGCCATGAGATCGCGAAAAACGGGAGAAAATAGAGATTCTAATCTATCGGGACTCGCAGTTACAAAATCGTTGATAAAATCATCTATATCTGCATTTGGATACGTTTTTTGATAATAGGGCAATACCCTTTCTTGAAGACGTTTCTTTAGGTTTCGATATCGTTTTGCAGTGCCAGCATCCCCATCTGGCATAATTTTTTCATTTTCTTCTGCTTCCTTGCATAAATCTGCAATACTATGTGTAACTGCATGTAATCCGCAAGCACCATCCCCACTGCTCTTACATGCTAGAGGTTGTAGCTCTACGTAGAGTGCTTCAGATTTGCTGCTGAATCTGCCCATATTAAAATTACTCTTATAAGAATAAGTATGTATTTTTAATATAGCTTATTTAGGAATTGGATTCCCACCCGCGAAAACCCGAGGGTAGATTTTGAAAGGGCGTGTATTTACGCCTTAACCATTAGCCGCAACCATGGGCTGAGGCTTAATCTTATCAACTTCAGCTGCTGTTCTATGCGCCATATTTTGTCTTTCACGTTCGCGTTCAACATGTTGCTTATGCGCTGGTAAAAAGTCTTGCGCTATCGCTCTTGCATGCACCCCTACATCTTCCATCACTTCTTCTTTAGTCGCTTTAAAAGCATTCATGGCTTCCCGAATTTTCTTTTCTCGTTCCGCAATTTCTGCAACGAAAGGTTTAGGATCAAATTTATTTGGATGATCATCGCCATGGAGTGCTGCATGGCCTTCCCACTCGGCTTCATGATCTTCAGCATAACGCCGCTTTTCTTTTGCTTTATCAATAGCGACTTTATCTTCTTTACATTGGGAAGCTAAATTCGAAAATTTCTTATCAAGCTCTTCAAAGTCTTGTACAATAGCCTGACCTTCAGCTAACAATGCTAATCTTTCTGCTAAGTTTTGTTGTTTATAAAAGTCGCTAGCTTCAGCAAAAAATTCATTGTCACCCGCTAATTCATAAATTACTTTTTCACAACCTGCTTTTAACTGTTCAGCTCCGTCTCTAGCTTCCTGTCCTGGGTATATTTTGATGAATTGATTTTTTACTTTTTGCAAAGTTTTCACCAAATCTATTTCTTGTTCTTTTAAAAGCTGATTGGCGAGTTCATATTGTTTATTATCAATTAAGCGTTTAATACCGTCCGCAAGCACAGCATTTTCTTTTCCGGGTACCGCAGCTCTAAAAGCTTTATTTAAGCCTTCGCCTGCTTTGCCTAAGGCCTTCGCAATACGGTCAATTGTCGCGCCGCCTGGTTTTTTAAGATCTTCTGCATCTAAGGGGAGATCTGGATTTAACATATTGGTAACAGTTCTCACAATACCAAACATAGCCATAAAAAAGTTTTCAAAAAACCCAACTATTTCAGCGATAGCGCTATCTTCC
>CAZCHZ010000033.1:0-10182 GCA_964498615.1 uncultured Legionellaceae bacterium
AGGTTAAAGAAAAAACTGATCCAGACCGAGACAAAACTATCAGTTCTCTTTAGAAACAGGCTGAAAGTTATAAATTGATGAAAGACAAAGAAAAGAAATCATTCAAAGCTGAACTGGAAGTACAAATGAGAATTTATGCTGATATGATGGAATTCGAGAAAGCGGCGAAGTTGAGGGATATTATAAAAGATGTAGGTTAGAAACATTATAAACTTACTAAACTTTTATAAACATCAGCGAGGATGAGGTGGTTGCTGGTTCCACCAGTTATTAGTTGAAACCCATGTTTTTGCAACTCATACGCAAGGACCGCAGCGTTTTTCACTATCTGCGCAGCATATTCTTTGAATTCTGGCTGTAATGCCTCGTAGAAAGCAACTGCTTTGGCTGCAATGACACCTTGGTAGCGTTGTATTAAAGACTCGAGTTCTGCTCTATTCTTTCCTACACCTAAAGTAAATACAATTTCACGTGATTGACCTTTTGCTAAATCAAAGTTTAATTGAATGGCTGCAGAAGGATCTAATCCGGCGCCCACACGTCCAGACAACCGTTTTCGCAGCAAAGCAGCGGGTTTTTGCAGTGTGCCATTACGTCCAATAAATTCATTACGATCTCCTGTAATACTTCGCGAATTTAAATTGATATTAGAGGTTTTTGCATCAAAAAATGCTATTCGATCGCCAAATTCATTATTATAATAATTTTGTGCATATATGCTGCCTCCTTCAGACAGTTCGGTGACTATGTGCATGGCATTTTTTGTGCGTAAGTCACCCAATACCCAAGCAATATAACCTGTGACGGATAAAGTATGAGAACGTATAGAATCATTTCGAATCTTTAAGCTTGCAAATTTCAAGGGGGCATCTAAAGCAACGTAGATCGAAAGTTCCGTATAAATGTTATCTTCAATATGTTCAAATACACTGTAACCAAAACCATGGCGTATTTGATAGTCGCCTTGTCCACGACAGGGCAGAGGTGTAGGTGACCATAATTTTCCAGTGGATTCGTTGCGTATATAAAATGCTTCTGATCCTGCATCTTGCAGAGGATCATTTTCCCAGGGGGTTAATCGAAATTCATGCGCATTTTCAGACCAAGTGTAAGCTTGTCCACTTTCGGAGATAAGTGTGCCAAAATTGGGATTGGCCAAGATGTTAGACCAAGGTGCTGGACTTCTGTCTTCATTGCTTAACCGTATGATGTATTCGCTACCATTTTTTGTAAATCCACCGAGGCCATTGAAAAACTGTAAATCATCTGGCAGAGGAGGAAGTTTTTGTGTAATAAGGGTAAGGGGGTGTTTACTTACTTCTAGCATTGGCATCAAGGGTGGACTCACTCTACGACGATTCAATTGTTCTTCTAAACTACCGCGTTTATCTGATAAGACAACTTTTGCAACGGATTGTAGTAGAATACTGTCTTCTACAGGCAATTGATCAGCAACACGTACTACAATACTACCCTTATTGTCTGCGCTTGAATTGCTGGTAATTAAACTCATGATCTGATCTTGTAATCCTTGTCTGTAGCTTACAGGTTCTGTATTCAAAATAAATAAATCAACCACCAACCCTTTACGTCGCCAATATGCCTGTGCTTGAATTAATTGCTTGACAAGTTCGATATTTTCTGCGCTCTCGATTTTGAGTAATACGATAGGTAAATCACCTGAAATTGCATAGCTCCATAAACCCGATTGTCTGCGACGATTGCTTGCTATAATACGAGGATCAGCGCGCCGTGTGCTGCTTGTGTAAATAATTGCGCTGGCTATTTTTCCATAAAGTTGTGCATCATTTTCAGAGATGTTGAGTTGATGTAGAAGTACCTGGCCATGGGTCCATGCTAGTCCGAAGATACGATTTGCTATGTGATGATCTTGATATTTATCAATTAATGATGTCGATTGTGCATGTGTGTTTGTTATGCCGCTTATTAGATCAAACATAACAAAATCTTCAGGATTTAATGTAATTCGGCAACGAATGGAAACAATAGGATCTAATACTGCGCCTTCTGTATTAGAAAGTTCACCTGGATATATTATGGCATGGGGTGCAGCCAAGTTGTCATCTCTCTTAAGAAACTTTGTACGATCTGTTTCGTAAGATAAAGTATAAGATTGTTTAGTATGTACTTTTAATAAATGGAAGTAAAAAGGTTGATTTTGCTTGGTGTCGAGCGCACGTCGGGTGACTAAAATAGCCTGTTTCTCTGTTAGGAGTTCTGTTTCCACAAATAAGTTACTAAAAGCAGGTTGAGCGAGATCGGCTGATTGAGGAGCGAGGACCATTTCAGCATAACTTGTAAATTCAATTGTACGACGAATTTTTGAATGATTGTGAATGCGTACACGACGTAGTTCAATATCATCTTCAGGAGATACGACCACTTCCGTATGCATATCCAATAACATGGCTTTTCTGGTAAATTCCACATGTGCTTCTGAGAATACTGCCTTAAAATGCTCAAGGGAGCCTTTGACCGGTTGATAATATGGTGAACAAAATTCACCTGTTGCTACATCTTTTACATAACTAAATAATCCCCAATTATCGCAAGTACTGTCTGCACGCCAGCGTGTGAGGGAGATATCCTGCCAGCGGCTAAAGCTTCCTCCGGCCTGTGTTATCATTAAGTGGTAGCGACCATTTGAAAGTAATTGGACTTGAGGTGAACGTGTGTTCGGTGTATGAAAAACGCGTGTTTTACCTTCAGGTTGACTTAAAACAGTACTGCCTTTAGGAAACTTAGGTATTTGTAAGTAGTTGGCACTTATTTTGGGTGTTCTCTCTTGCAAGAGAAGTAGCGCTGATTGCAACAGGGGATCTGCAATAAAGCGCTTTTGCATGGGTTGATCGTGCAAGTAATAAGAAAAAGATAAAAGTGTCATGCCTTGATGGTGTGCCATAAATGAGCGTACAAGTGCTCTTTTGGTATCACGTGGTAAACGGCTGGGTGTGAAATCAATGGCCTCGTAAAATCCAAATTTGCCTTCTGCATATTCAGAGGCTAAACGTTGTAGGTTAAGACAAGCAGCTTCGGGATTTATCATTAATGCCATTGCACTTGCATAAGGTGCAATAACTAAGTCTTCTTCTAGTCCTCTTTTCAAACCTAATCCTGGTACACCAAAAGCGCGATACAAATAATTATATTGTGCATCGACTGCGTTAAACCCTGATTCAGACACGCCCCAGGGTACATCACGCTGCGTACCATAAGCTATCTGTCTTCTCACTGCTGCGCGACAACTTTGATCGAGTAATGTATTAGGGTAGCTTGGCATCACGAGTAAGGGCATTAAATATTCAAACATTGAGCCGCTCCACGAGACTAGTACGGATTCTCCTCCCTGTGATACCAGTAAACGACCCAGCGCAAACCAACTTTCTTGCAATATTTGTCCTTGTGCAATGGCAATAAAATTGCCCAAGCGTGCTTCAGAAGAGAGTAAATCATAATAGCTGTGATCGGGTGTTTGATTTTCTACATTAAAGCCAATAGTCATTAGATGGCTAGTTTTATCATAAAGAAAATCAAAATCCATTTCTACTAATGAAAGTGCAAGTGCAACCAGGGTGTCTATAGATGACAATTGTGCATTAGCATGGGCACTAGCATGGGTATTAGCCTTAGAGGCCATTCCCTCTGCAATATCATTAAGGGAAGTATTTGTTTTTAATTCGGGCAGATCCGAAAATACGCTAAGCTCTTCCTTGATTGCGCGACATTGCGAAAGTAATTTCCAAGACCATTCTATGATTTCACTTGATTTGCTATCTTGTTCTTTTATAGCAGTGATGCTAAGGGCAGCCTGACATAATTCATCACAATAAGCTAAGGCGAGTGGCCATTCTGTTAAGGAGCGTTCAGCATGATTAAGAAGTTCTTCGAATTTTTGCATAATAATCGGGAGGGGTTTTATGAAATGAGCGATTAGCACTTCCCAAGTATCTTTTAATCCATCAAAATAACGTTTGTTTAATAAAGGTGTATGTTTAAGCGCTAATAATCCTTGTCTTAAGGTTAAGAGATGACCTGCTAGATTTCCACTATCTACGGTTGAAACATAGCGAGGATATAACGGTGACAGTGTCTCAATATTATACCAATTGTATAAATGACCATGATAGCGTTCGAGTTTTGACATAGATTGCAGGGTATTATCACAGCGCTTAAGTAATTCACTCATCGTAATGTAACCAAAATCATAGGCTGCTAAATTGGCTAGCAAGGCTAAACCCATATTCGTTGGGGAACTGCGCCTTGCCAACATTTCTACAGGTATTTCTTGATAATTATCAGGTGGCAACCAGTGATTTTCATCCGTCATAAAGGTTTCAAAAAACCCCCAAGTTTTACGGGCCATTTTATGTAGGAAGCGTATTTGTGTGTATTTAAGTTTTGCTTTATCAGTTTGCAAAGGTTGACTTAACCACCATGTCAGCATGGGAGACAAAATCCATAGAATAAGTAATGGGGCTGCAAACCAGAGGGATTCGAATCTATTTTCTTGTGTTAAAATAAAAAACGCAAGACATCCAATCAGAGGCCCCATCCACATATTCGCTACCCATGCAATCTTGGTATCTTGCCAATCATGCATGGCTTTTTCTGAGGTTGTCCATTCCAATAAATGACGTTTTGAAATTAAAAGTCGCCAACAAGTGCGTATAATAGCACAAGTACTGTACCATGCTTCATGCGGTATACAGGCAAGCAATACAATAAATTGCATTATTCGTTGATGCAATGTTGGAATAATATTGGCAATATGTTGACTGGTAAGTATATCTTGTGGTTTTCTAAGTATTTCAACAAAGATATTGATAAATCCTGGTAATAGCACGATGATGAGTATCATTTTTAGCCAGAAGGTGGTTTCTGGTAATATTGTCCAATTGAATGCTAACAGTAATAGTAATGCAGGTGCCACCATGCTACGACGTAAATTATCAAAAATTTTCCATTTGGATAAGCATGACAGTGGATTGGCGACGTAGGAATTATCAATAATAGGTACCCAAGGCAAGATCCAGCTTGCAATTTGCCAATCCCCGCGGATCCAGCGAATGCGACGTTTAACATCGAGTAAATAATTGTTTTGGGGTGTTTCATAAAGAGGTACATCAGAAAGAAAGCCAGATCTTAGGTAACAGCCTTCCAGTAAATCATGACTTAAGATAAGATTATCAGGAAAGCGTTTATCTAAAATTTTTTGGAATAAATCAACATCATAAATGCCTTTACCCACAAAAGAGCCTTCTTGAAAAAGATCTTGATATACATCCGATACCGTGCGCGTATAGGGATCAATACCAAATTCATTTGAACAAAGCCATACATACTTGCTAAGACCTCTGTTAGGCAACGCTTCCGCAATTCGAGGTTGTAAAATGCCATAGCCACTAATAACACGTTGTTTTTTTTCATCAAAATGGGCTAGATTGAGTGGGTGCATCATAGTCGCTATGAGTGGGTGTGCGGATTCGCGAGGCAATTGTGTATCGCTATCCAGTGTAATCACATATTTAATGCTGGAAAGCAGAGTGATATCACCTATAATTTTTGAAAAATTTGTTTGAATGTTGTTGCGTAAGAGATTGTTTAAATCTGATAATTTTCCTCGTTTGCGTTCTTTGCCCATCCATTTTTGTTCGTTTTCATTCCATTGGCGAGCGCGATGAAATAAGAAAAAAATATTTTTTTTATCAGGAGCGTATTGTGTATTTAATGCATGAATGCCTTCTTCGAGTGCTTTGATGAGTGCTGCATCCTCTGGCAAGTCTTCACTTTTTGCATCATAGAAATCTGTAAGCAGGGCATAATGCAAATGCGGATCTTGATTTCCAAGAAAGCGGATCTCAAGTGCCTCTAGCATGGCTTCTATCCCTGATAGATTCCCTAGCATTGCGGGTACGACAACCAAGCTCCGACATGATGCAGGAATACCTTTTGAGAAGTCCATTCGGGGTAAGGCTTTTGGCTTTACCAATAACGTTGAAGCAAAATTGACAAGTGCTACTGCTAATTGACTGGCAGAGATAGCAATCACAAGACCTAAAATAAACAACCATGGTGTGGTGATGCCGGTATCGTTTGCCTTAGATACGAAGATATATATTGTACATGCGGTAATTAATATAATAGAACTAAGATAACATAGCAATGCATTTTTTTTCATAATAGTTGAAATTTTTTGCAGGAGGGTGGGCTCTATACCAAGTGCTTGTATTAATTGCGGAAAACCTTTATCAATAAGATAAAAACCTACGTGACATTCTGCGTTTGTCACGAGATCCGTCTTGTTTTGTATACAGTTTGTTTTGTCTTTTGCTAGCATAATAGCTGCTGCCGCAACTGCTTGTTCAGTTTGCATGCTTTGTTTTGCTAGGCGTTCTATCACATGACGATAGCTATCGCGCGTGCCAAAATCCATTTTTCCATAAATTGAACTGGGATCCATGAGAAGGGTTTTTTCAACAATGCTCATCTTTTCAACAAAATTACGCCAATCGACTTCTGATATGCGTCTTAACCCAGCGATGCAATTGCTGATGGTGACTTGATTTGCGGCTTGTTGTTTATTTTCTTCTAGGACTAATTCTTCAATGGATAAGCCTTCTTCAGCAAGATGTTGTTCTACCCAACTTAAAGGTAGGGCCAAGGCCGCACCTTGGAGTCTACGCGCTAATTCTGCAATGAAGGCATTACTCATAGTCGTTGTAGAGCGTGCCATGTCTGCGACGACGAGAACAAGATTTTTGGGTTCTTGCGCTGCAACGTCTACCATTATATTTGCCCAATGATTTGCCAGATTACGATCGTTTCTATCAATAATGATGCTTTCTGCAGATCTGCTGAGAGTCTCGATCATCGCCACACCTAAAGCGATGGGGGTTGCCCATAATTCTCCTAATGTCAGAGGCGTCACATCATGATAAGCTGCAAAAAAGCGCTTTAAATTCTCTAAATCCCAGCGTCCATCTCCATGTTCGATAATTTGCAAGGCGATATCATAAATGCGAGGATATCCTGGTAGATTACTTGCCAGTTGAGGTAATGTTTTACCATAGCCCTTGGGAAGATTGCGTCGAATGGTATCGATGTGTTCTTGTATTAAATAAAAATTATCGAGCAACCATTCCTTGGCGGGCGAAAAATAGTTACTATTTTCTTTTGTTTTTTCACTTAAAGTTTTGTAAGTATTAATTAATATCGTTTCGCTTGACTTTAAACGATCAAGCAACATATTTGATGTTACGTTCTGACAAAGTTCATGTGATATGGCGAGCGTAATACCATGACGTTCCAATTGATCGGCAGTAAAAAGCTCTGTTGGCATGGGCGGGGGGCTAGCACCTTCTCTGGTTGCTTTGTGTTTTAAATGCAACCATTCTTGAATGTTATTGATGAGTGTTTTGCTATCCATCGTCTGGTTTTTGATGTTGTAAAGTATTTACATATTTTTTAAATTCAGCACCAACTTCTTTATGTTTTAATCCAAGCGAAATAATGGCTTGTAAATAACCGAGTTTATTGCCGCAATCGTATCTGAAACCTTTGAATTGATGTGCGTAAACACTTTCGAATTGTAAAAGTGCACTAATACCATCTGTTAATTGAATTTCCCCATTACGTCCCGGTGAAATTTTTTCTAGATGAGAAAAAATTGCTGGCATTAAAATATATCGTCCTACCACCCCAAACGAGGAAGGGGCTTCATTTGGTGCGGGTTTTTCAATAATTTCATTAATTTTTTCGATCTCATGAATTTTTATATTTTTTTTATCAAAACCGACGACACCATATTTTTCGCTATCTTTAACTTGAATTTTTTGAATGCCTATTATGCTTGCTTTCACAGCATTAAAATGTCTAACCATTTGTTTCAAGCAAGCTTCGTTTTGTCCTTCGATTAAATCATCTGCTAATAAAATGGCGAAAGGCTCCAAACCTACCACATTTTTTGCACACAAAATTGCATGGCCTAACCCAAGCGCTTCTGGTTGACGGATATAAACGCAGGATATGCCTTTTGGAATAATGTTCTGAACGATGTCTAATAATTCATTTTTCTCTTGGTTTCGTAATTTTGTTTCTAATTCAAAGTTGCTATCAAAATGATCTTCTATGGATCGCTTGCTCGTGCTGGTAATAAAAATCATTTCTTTAATGCCAGCTTCAATGGCTTCTTCAACTGCATATTGTATGAGCGGTTTATCCACAATAGGCATCATTTCTTTAGGGTTTGCTTTTGTGGCAGGTAGGAAACGAATACCCATGCCAGCCACAGGAAATACCGCCTTTCTGATCGTTAGCTTCATCAAGATAATCCTTAACAAAATAGGTCGCGCAAGCATAAAAATGCTTGTAATCTAACTAAGTATAAATGAAAATTTGCTTTATGTTAGTTATTTTTCTACTATGTATGTAGTAGGAGAAGGCCGAGTTCAGGGAGGAGACCTTTAATGAAAGATATAATTAGTGTGAAGGGTTATTTATGCTTAATAACCTTGCTTGCATTTTGTTCCGCTTCGCTGGCCTCCGATTGTCAGCAGTGCAATAAAAACAACGATCATAAGCAAGCAAAGACTTATAAGAGAGTAAAATATTATAAGAGAGCAAAAAAACATACAAAGCAGGTTAAAAAGCGTCCTCGTAGAAGTAGAGAATATTGCCCTTGTCCTTGCCCTGATTTCACTAGTTATTGGACGCCCTATATTGGCGCTGAAGTTCATGCCTTGCATATAAGATGGCCAAATAGTTTTGGTGGCAATGTCTTAGATGATACATATCCAGAAGGAGGCGTCTTTCTAGGATTCAAATTCTGTGATTATGTTGCCATTGAGGGGGGTTATGAAATGACGACCTCTAAAGTGCGTCAATCATCAGTACCTGCTGGTGAAAATGTATTTGGGCTTCCTGTTGCTACTCCGCCAGAATATTTTTATACAAAATCTCAAATTAAAGACTGGCATGCTGATTTATTAGGTTTCGTACCCATCTACGACCCCTGGTGTCTTGAATTGCTGGGTTCGGTGGGTGTTCAAAGAACTAAAATAACGAACTTTAGCTATATTATCGCAAATAATAATGCTCCGCAAAATCCATATACATCTATGGCGCATTTCTCAGCAAGTAAAACGGTGATGAGAGCTGGGATTGGGATACAACAAAAATGGTCGGAATGCTATGGAGGCAGAGCGACGATTGGATGGGCGAATACTTCAAAATTTCATACACTCTCTAGCCAAGAAACGGGACTATCTAAGATGCAAGTCAAAAATAGTTTACGATATGGCATAGGGGTTTTTGCTGAATTCTAAAAACAAGATTACCCGACATGATATGTTTATGTCGGGTAACTGTTTCCATGTATTTATCTTCTGGTTGGTGGTTTAGCAGGACCTTTTCCGGGTTCAGGCTGCTGGCCTGTTTCGCGGCGGAACATACGTAAGAAATCTCCTTCCCTATTAGCAAGGTCAGCATCTACTCGAGCTTGCAATGGCCCAATGATAGCATGGTCAGCATTTGCTTGAGCTTGCAATGGCCCTATGATTGCGTGATCAGCATTTACTTGAGCTTGTAGTGGCCCTATGATTGCATGGTCAGCATTTGCCTGGGCTTGCAATGGCCCAATGATAGCATGATCAGCATTTGTTTGAACTTGCAATGGCATTAAGATTGCACGGTCTTCTGCTTCTCTGGCAACCACTCCATCTAAGATACCGCGATCTGCCGTTCGTCGATTTTGAAGTTCTGCTATCTCTGCATCCTGTTTACGGTCATTTCTCTCTAATGCAGCGACTTGCTCTTCTAATCTTCGCACCCTTGGTTCAAGATCAGCAATGCGTTGTAAATCAAGAGCGCGTTGATCTCTCAGTGTATTTAAAGCATTTTCACGTTCGCGATCACGTCTTTCCAGGTCGGCAATGTGTCGAGCTAGCTCATCAGATCTTGTTTGATCCGCATCACGTAAGCGTGCAATCTCGGCTTCTTGCCGTCGCAATTCTTCTTTATGCGCACTTTCTCTTTCTTCTTCTCTTCTCTTGTTATCTTCTTCGATCTTCGCCATCTGTTTTGCAAAGGCTTCTTGTTGATTGCGAATAAGTCCTTGAATTGTGTAGCTTTGCGCTTCTAAAAGCCTACCAAATTCTGCACCTT
>CAZCHZ010000034.1:0-10152 GCA_964498615.1 uncultured Legionellaceae bacterium
AAAGACCCTCAAGCAGCTGAAAATGGATTTTTATATCCAGCGCACTTGCTCTTAAAGAAAATCTTCCACACATGTATTCCTCACCCACCCCAGAACTACACTATTCTTAAGGTATCATAAACTTGCATGGACAAACGACATGAACAAGGCCTTTTTAGATTTTTTGACGATGGAAACCGACAATCTGCGCAGCACAGGACTTTATAAACCAGAAAGGGTCATCACAAGCCCCCAAGGGGCCACTATTTATACAAACGAAACCCAGACAAAACCCTTGATTAATTTATGTGCAAATAATTATTTAGGGCTTGCCAATCACCCCCATATCTTAAAAGCCGCAGAGTTAGCCTTAAAAAAATATGGGTTTGGTATGGCCTCAGTGCGATTTATTTGTGGAACGCAATCTATTCACAAGGAATTGGAAAATTCACTAACTCAATTCTTGGGAACTGAAGACACTATTTTGTATTCTTCTTGTTTTGATGCCAATACGGGTTTATTTGCATCTTTGTTTGGAGAAGAAGATTGTGTCATTAGCGATAACTTAAACCATGCCAGTATTATTGATGGCCTTCGTCTTTGCAAAGCTAAGCGACTACGTTACAGCAACAATGACATGCAAGACCTGGAGCAAAAATTAAAGGAGAGCGCCAAGGCCCGCTGTCGTTTAATTGTGACTGATGGTGTTTT
This sequence comes from uncultured Legionellaceae bacterium, assembly GCA_964498615.1. GTDB lineage: Bacteria > Pseudomonadota > Gammaproteobacteria > UBA6186 > Azoamicaceae > CAWARU01. Next base: position 691 of record CAZCHZ010000034.1, read on the forward strand.
TTCCATGGATGGCATTTTTGCCAACCTACCTAAAATTTGTAGTCTGGCAGAAGACTATCAAGCTTTGGTTATGGTAGACGATTCTCATGCTGTGGGATTTATGGGAAAAGAAGGGCGCGGCATGCATGAATATTGGCAAGTCATGAACAAAGTTGATATCTTAACAGGCACATTTGGCAAGGCCCTCGGAGGTGCTTCTGGTGGATACACATCTGGTCGTCAAGAAATCATTGCTTGGCTAAGACAACGTTCTCGTCCCTATCTTTTTTCAAACAGTCTATCACCCCTCATTGCTGCAACGACGATTGAAGTTTTAAAATTTTTACAAGAAGATAAAAATTTGAAAAATAACTTAATGCAAAATGCCAAGATGTTTCGTGAGGGTTTAAGCAAACTAGGATTTAAGCTCATCCCCGGTGAACATCCCATTATTCCGATAATGTTAAATGAGGAAAAACTTGCATCCCTTATGGCAGAAGCTTTATTACAAGAAGGTGTGTATGTGATAAGCTTTTCCTACCCCGTCGTGCCCTTAGAAGAAGCGCGTATTCGCACACAAATGTCTGCCGCTCACACCCAAGATGAACTTCATAAAGCTTTGGCTGCTTTTGAAAAAGTCGGACGTCGTTTAGGAGTCATTGCTTGAAAGCCATCATCAAAGCAACGAAAGCACCGGGACTTGTCATGTCTAATATTGATGTCCCTGTCATTCATGATGATGAAGTACTGATTCGCATCAAATCCACCGGTATTTGCGGTACCGACCTGCATATTTATGAATGGACTAATTGGGCCAAACGCACGATTCCTGTGCCCTTAACCATTGGCCATGAGTTTATGGGAGAAATCGCAAAACTTGGTCGAAATGTTAGTCATCTTAAAGTGGGAGAGCGCGTTTCTGGTGAAGGACATATTAATTGTGGTACTTGCAGACAATGCTGTGGTATTTACTTGCATCTTTGCCCCAATCTAAAGGGCTTAGGCATAAAGCGTGCCGGAAGCTTTGCGGAATATTTAAGTTTGCCCGCAAAAAATGTGATTAAAATTCCCAATAATATTTCTGATGATGTTGCCGCAATATTAGATCCTCTCGGTAATGCAGTCCATACTGCACTTGGTTTCGAGTTGGCAGGCGAAGATGTTTTTATCACCGGTGCCGGGCCCATTGGATTAATGACTGTGGCTATTGCAAAAAAAGTGGGTGCAAGATTTATCGCGATAACAGATGTCAATGATTATAGATTAAATTTAGCCAAGAAATTAGGTGCAAATCTCACTATTAACATAGGCAATACTCCTTTTAAAGATCAGTTAAAAGTTCTAGACATAAAACCAGAATTTTCTGTCGGTTTCGAGATGTCTGGTCATGAAGCAGCCATTGAATCACAGCTTGAAATCTTAATCCCTGGTGCTAAATTGGCTTTACTTGGCATTCCACCGCATCATCAAGTGACACTTGATTGGGATCTGATCATCTTTAAAGGTCTTGAGATCAAAGGTATCTATGGTAGAGAAATTTTTGAAACCTGGCGAAAAATGCTAGCACTTCTCGATTCAGGTTTAGATATTGCACCCATCATCACACATCATTTCAAAGCGACGGACTTCGAAGAAGCTTTTAAAGTTGCGCAATCAGGCAATGCCGGCAAAGTGATTTTGCATTGGGATTAAAATTAAGGGGTCTGACGCCAATGGCCCTAAGATAAGGAAAAATGTTACTTAAATATATTTTGAAAAAGTTTCGGAATCTAAACGTTTATGTTTGACATCATTAGGCATTTCCCCTACAAGTTCAATAAAAGAAGTGGATTTTGATAAATTTTCAGGGAAAATTGCTAAACAATTATCTTTGTTAGACATTCTTGAAGGATATACAATCGCTTCCAGACCGGCCATATATGCTATTTGACCTAAAATTTGAGAATTTGCAGGAACATCAAACTGTGTTGGCATAAGACGCCAGTTAGGATCGAGAATCGTTTTTTTTAATTGATTAACGGTTTGTACTTGTGGCATTGGGTCAATATTAAGTTTTTTTGCTCGCTTAATAAAATGTTTTGGTAATATGATATTTTTAATCACATTAAAGAAATTTTTTAATGTGTTTAAATTGTTTAAATCTAACACTTGATTAATTTGTCCATCGACACAAACTATTGTTATTGATTTATCATTGGTGAGGGCAAGATCCTGAGAACTCAGTCCAGGTTGTTTTTTAGTTGCATCGTAAGATCCAAATCTTTCCTTATAAGCAGTATCGCGATTTTCGGCCAAATATAAAGCAGGAAAGCAAGGAAATTTTGTTTTATCAATATCGCCGATATTAAATCTTCCGCCGGGAGAACTTAATATGCTGCCTTTCGTAGAAAGTGGATGTAGGGTATATTTATAAGATACTACACGTTGCCATTTTTCGAAAATATGTATTTGAGAGCTCATTGACAAAGTTTCTTTAAGCACCTCGAAAATCAGAGAACGTTGATGAGCAAAATAGCTGTAATGATCCCAGCAATAATCAGCAATAGCTTGCTGTCGTTGTGGTTCTAATTTAATGTCTCGGAAAGAAATCTTATCAAGGACGTGATGTTTCACCATTATTAAGGGGCTTCTCCTGCCAGAGCATTTTGCACAAATTTAATTAATTTTTTGTATCGTCCAATGCGAATCATATCACGAGGGGAAATGTTACCCAATAAAGGGTTGTTAATCTGAAACCAAAGGGTTGTTTTTTCCAAATCACCTTCAAAATACTCCGCTACAAGCTCGCAGACGATAGCAATTTCCTGCAAACGTTGCAATAGCTCTTTTGGCATTTTTTCATCATATCGTATAGATGCCTTAGGCACGCGAGTTGCCCTGGCTACATCTTCAGTTGTTAGTTTCAAATACTCAACAATTTTTTTTGGATTACCTGCTTTAGTGCCAAAATAGTCATGGGCTGGAACAGTACTAAAAAGTGGGGGCTCCCTTCGTTGCATATGCATAATACACCTCTTTTAATAAACTACCTATAATAGTAAGTATAACCACATTTTAACCATTTTGGTACCATTATTTAGCCATTTTTTAAAAATTAGTGCCTATATGCGAATCAAAGACTTAAATACAAGACTCGAAATTTTGGATGCCAGGTACCTGTCGGTTTAAAGTTGCATAAATAATTGTGTTGTATTAAAATTACAACAGTTATGTAAAAATTGAGTAGGTGACTAAATGAATTTTGGAGAATATTTTAAAACGTTAAGATTAAGGTCTCAAATGACCTTGAGACACTTTTGTGAAAGTAATGGATTTGATCCCGGCAACATATCGAAATTAGAGCGAGGAATACTTCCCGCCCCTCATTCGGAGGAAAAATTAAATACATACGCTAAAGCCTTAGGCATAAAACCTGGCGATGATGAATATTTGACTTTTTTTGATTATGCAAAAACTTCTAGAATAAGTACTAATATGCAAGACTTGACAGACGGAGAATTATTAAATATGCTCCCTGTGCTATTTAGGACTGTTGACAACAAAGACATCACTCCCGAGAAATTGGAGCGTATTATTACGCTAATTAAGGAAGAAGTTAAGAAATAGTACATGAGAAAATCTAATGGAATAATAGAGCAGCATGCTAATGCATACCTATTCTACTGTCACGGATTTTGCTAAATTGCGGGGTTGATCTATATCTTTGCCCATGATGGCTGCAGTGTGATAAGCCAATAACTGCAATGGGACTGTGTATAGTATGGGGGCAAGCATGGGATCGATTTCTGGCATTTCTAACACATGGATATATTTATCTTTTTCCATCGCAAAAGCTTTGTCTGCTAAGATAAACAATTCTCCATGGCGTGCGCGCACTTCTTGTAAATTAGATTTTACTTTTTCAAGTAAGTGATCGTTCGCAACAAGCGCTACCACGGGCATATCTTTATCGACTAAAGCCAAGGGTCCATGTTTCAGTTCTCCCGCGGGATAGGCTTCTGCATGAATATAAGATAATTCTTTTAATTTTAAAGCGCCTTCGAGTGCCGCCGGAAATTGCAAGCCTCTGCCTAAAAATAAAGCATGTTCTTTTTTAGCAAAAAATTTTGCCCAATCTTTAATATCGTTCATTGCGCCCAATGTTTTATCTATTTTGTCTGGAAGGTTTTGCAATTCACGCAAATAGTGCTTCTCCTGTTCGGGCTTAAGATGATGACGTCTACCCAGCACAAGACTTAATAAAAACAAAGCAACTAATTGGGTTGTAAAAGCTTTGGTAGAACACACGCCTATTTCTGGACCTGCTTTTGTTAAAAAGACTAAAGAGGATTCGCGTGTCAAGGAACTATTGGCGACATTACAAATGCTTAAAGTTGCCGAATATTTTTCTTTTTCAATACTTCTTAAGGCAGCCAAGGTATCTGCAGTTTCACCCGACTGAGAAATACAAATCATCAAAGTATTGGGTGCTGTCACCCGGGTTCTGTATCTAAATTCACTTGCAATTTCAACTTCGCAAGGCAGTCCCCCAATCGCTTCCAACCACTGACGCGCTATTAAACCCGAATAATAACTTGTTCCACAAGCCACAATTTGTACACGTTCGGTTTTATCAAAGGCTTTTTTTGCATCCACGCCAAAGATTTGTTCCAAAACATGATCTGAAGATATACAACCAGTAAACGTATCCCGTATGGCGCGTGGTTGTTCATAAATTTCTTTTAACATAAAATGCGCATAGCCTGCTTTGTCTACTGCTGCGTACTTAATATCTGCTTTATGTTTTTTGCGTTCAACTATTTTGCCTGTTTTGTCATATATAGTGACGGTTTTTAAGGAAACATCTGCAATATCACCTTCTTCAAGATAGATAAAATGCTCTGCTTCTTTTTGCAAAGCCAAAACATCGGATGCCATGAAATGGCCTTCAGGTCCTATGCCTATAACAAGTGGCGGGCCAGAACAGACACCAATAATATGATTGTTTTCATTGACATCCATGACACACAGCGCAAAAGCGCCTTCTAATATGGCAACCGTTTCCTTTACCGCCATGAGTAAATTGCTGCCTTTCGATACTTTTGCATTAATAACATTTGCCACAACTTCTGTATCTGTTTCAGAGTTTAAAGCTTGACGTTCAGTCGCGCTCAACGTTTCTTTAAGCTTTTCATAATTTTCGACAATGCCATTGTGTACCAATAATACACTACCAATCATATGCGGATGTGCATTATTTTCGCTGGGTTTTCCATGTGTGGCCCATCTCGTATGCGCTATGCCAACACTGCCTGTCATGGGCGACTTTGTTAATAAGTCTTGTAATGCAAGTACTTTACCTTCGGCACGGGCTCTTTTTACTGTATTATTATGTTGCAAGACAGCAATACCTGCTGAATCATAGCCTCTATATTCTAGTCTTCTCAAACCCTCCATTAAAAGAGGGACAATATCTTTGCTGGATATTGCGCTTACAATACCACACATAATGTCATATCCTTAATCTGAATTTTCTGGCATCTCATTTTTGTTTTGTCCCCAATCGGACACGATTCTATGTTGAATACGATTATGAATCAAATGATTTGCGGGAACATCATCCGTCACGGTTGTGCCTGCACCCACAGTCACACCATCTCCCACGTTAACAGGGGCTATTAATTGCGCATCTGAACCCACAAAGACATGATTACCAATCACTGTTCTATGTTTATGCGTACCATCAAAATTACAGGTGATAACCCCTGCGCCAATATTCACATTTTCCCCGAGACTGCTATCGCCAATATAGCTTAAATGATTAATTTTGCTATTGACACCCACTTCTGTATTTTTCACCTCAACGAAATTACCAAGATGTGCATTAACCGCCAAGGTTGTTTTAGGACGCACTCTTGCAAAGGGACCCACTTTACAACCTGAATGAATAATGGCACCGTCTATCACAGAATTTGCAAAAATTTCCACACCATCATGGATAATTGTATTTTTGATGTAAACGTTTGGTCCGATCGAAATTTGATTGCCTAATTTCACTTCTCCTTCGAATATCACATTGGCATCAATCACAACATCTTGTCCAACGTTAAGTTTACCGCGGATATCAAGACGATTGGGATCGCGTAAGGTAACACCCTGCGTCATCAATTGCTTTGCTTTTTCAGATTGATAGCATCTTTCCAAAAAGGCCAATTGCATTTTATCGTTTACACCCAATACTTCAAATGCAGATTCTGGTGAAACCGTCGTAACAGGTAAATGTTCTTTTACCGCATGTTGCACTATATCAGACAAATAATATTCGCCTTGTGCAGTTTTGGCGCTTAAACGAGGCAACCACTTGCTAAGTACATCTTTGGGGGCAAGAAAAAAACCTGTGTTTATTTCAGTGATTTTCCGTTCATCTTCGCTTGCATCTTTCTCTTCCACAATGCCTTGTACTTTGCCTGATCGGCGTATAATCCTGCCAAGACCGCTGGGATTGTCTGTATTTAATGTCACAAAGCTTAGGCCCTGATGCTGATTATCAATTAATAATTTATGCAAGGTATCCACAGCAATGAGCGGGACATCGCCATATAATATTAATATTTTTTCAACATCACCCACATAAGGCAGGGCTTGTAAAGCAGCATGGCCTGTGCCTAATTGTTTTTCTTGTTTGGCCCAAAGCAATCCTGGATGTTCTGGGATAGCGGCTTTTAATTGCTCGCCTTCATAACCATGCACCACCACAATATGTTTTGGATTTAATTGTCTTGCCGTAGAAATAATATGTTCTAAGATAGGGATCCCGCCAATGGTATGCAAAACTTTAGGCAGGGAGGAACGCATCCGTACTCCCTGGCCTGCAGCTAAAATAACAACCGAAAAATTAGCATCCATCAGTAAAAACTTGAGCTGTGTTTATTGTAAGGTAAACGTTTTTTCAGCCAATACACTGTTATCTTCATTCAACAATTGTACCTTCCATGTACCAGGACGTAATTTCACAGAAGCATAAGTACGCCATTTTTTAGCAGTTTGTACATCTGTTGTAAAACGCGTATATTCGCTATCATTTCTAAACCAGACAAAAGTAACTTTGCCTTGTGTCTTTACATTTAATCGTGCAAAAGCATAGGCCCTATCATCAACATTAGCAAAACTATCCGTGATCCCTTGTGGTTCACGATTTTCAATTTTACTCGCTAATACAAACTCTAATACTTCAAGATCAGCACTCTCAGCTTGATTTTCTTTGGGGGCAGGTTTAGACATACTGAGGGTCTTCGGGGGCGTAGATTGTGGGGCAGCCTCGACTTCGACCTCTTCTTCAAGAGATCCTTCCTCTCTTGCAAGCGCACCATGTTGTACAGCTTCATCATCTACGGCTTGCGTCAATTCAGCTTGAGCCGCTTCGTTGCCCTTATTCAGTCTTTCTTGCTTATTCGCAGCCCAAGCGTTTGATCCCAATATCAGACTAAACATGGCAAAAATGGCAGTTAATACGCGTAACATAATACTTCTCCTCAAAATGCAGCAACAATACATATATAAATAGTAAATACCTGGGTACTTTACCACGATCACAAACCCAAAACCAGGGCAACTGCTCATGTATTTCCTTGAGGAAAGGCCGTCATTCCCGCGCAAGCGGGAATCCAGGTTCCCAAAACTCATGCTGGATCCCCGCGTTCTCGGGCTTTGCCCGAGCATGTCGCGGGGATGACAGGGTAACATAGCGTCGTGATATATTAATAGTCTAGTTTACCTAATTATGAAGGAATTTGATATTGCTATTGGAGCCTGGTGTTGATTATTGCTAGATATATAACTAAAGAAATTCTCTATGGGTTCCTATCGATTACCTGCATTTTATTATTGATAGCCTTAAGTAATCGTTTTGCTGTTTATTTAGCCAAGGCGGCCACGGGTGAACTGCCGATTGGGTTGGTTTTTCACCTGGTGTGGTTATACACACCGGAATTATTAAGCTTTGTAATTCCTTTAAGTTTTTTTATCAGTATTTTGTTTGCCTTTGGCCGCATGCACACAGACAGTGAAATGACCGTCTTATTTGCCTGCGGCCTCACCTGGGGCTACATAAGTCGGATAACTCTTTTTTCAGCCATGATCATTATGTTGATAGTGGGGTTTTTAAGCCTCTGGGTGGTTCCCAACATGGCAGTACAGCGTGAAAAAGCCCTATCTGAAGGGGAAGCTTTAGCGATTGTACATAGTATGTTGCCCGGACGGTTTCAAGTGCTGGCTGACGGAAACCTCGTTTTTTATGCAGAAAATGTGCAATCCAATACAAATACTTTACAAGAAGTATTTATTGCCGAAAAGCTACAACCTGGTAAAGAAAATGCACAAGGTTTAGCACTGATTACGGCAAGTACTGCGCGTGTGGATATCGATCCTAAAACACATGATGCATTTTTAGTGTTAAATAATGGTTATCGATATCAAGGCAACCCAGGACAGCACGACTATAAAATTTTAAAGTTTGAAGAATATGGTCGCAAATTGGAAAAAGAAATGGCCACATCTTCTTCTGCATCTATGGGGGGCTTGCGTTTAAAAAATAGTGAAGCTTTATTGGATTCTTCAAAGGCCTCAGATCTTGCGGAATTAGAATGGCGTTTGTCTTTGCCTGTATCTGTGCCTATTTTAGCGCTATTAGCGATTCCTTTGGCACGTGTCACGCCCCGTCATGGACGTTTTGCTAAATTTCTGCCTGCCATTGTCTTGTATATTATTTATTATAACCTGTTTACCGTTGCCAAACGTTGGGTAGCTGCAGGCAACATTCCTGCTTTCATTGGGGTATGGTGGGTACATCTTTTGTTTTTGTGTTTAGGATTAGGATTATTGGCATATGAATCGGGTTGGTTTCATGAACGTTTTGGTGGCAAAGCATGAAGATCCCTATTCTTGATAAGTATATTGCTAAACAGGTCATCGCAGTATTATTGGTGGTGGCGCTCGCTTTATTAGGTTTAGATATTTTTTTCAGCCTTGTGAATGAATTGAAAAGTGTCGGCAAAGGTAATTATACTTTATCAACGGCTTTGGTTTTTCTTGGGCTTAGCGCGCCTACGCGATTTTATGCCATGTTTCCCTGGGCTGCACTTCTTGGCACCTTAATTAGTTTGAGCATGCTTGCCAATCATCGAGAATTAGTCGTGATGCGTGCTTCTAGTATTTCTGTTTTAAGAATTACTTGGGCTGTATTAAAAGGTGCTGCACTTTTGCTGATATTCGTTGTGTTGTTGGGTGAAGGCTTTGGGCCCATTGCAGATCGTATTGCGCAAAACAAAAAGACTGCAGCCCTAAGCCAGGGACGATCTATTGATACGCCTTATGGTATATGGGTGAGACAGGGAAATGATTATATACATGTGCGTAATATTCGTAATGATGGTAGTTTACAGGCTGTCACGCGTTATCAATTTGACAATGAACGAAAATTAATAGAAGCAAGTTTTGCTGACACCG
>CAZCHZ010000035.1:0-9949 GCA_964498615.1 uncultured Legionellaceae bacterium
TTCACATAAGTCGAAGTTTATCTCGGAAGAGAAGGTAGCCGTGGAATATATAAAATTATCCTTGGATGATTTGGCCAAAGAGATTGCAGTCGATGAAAAAGAGATGCAAGCTCGTTATGAAACACAGAAAGACGCTTTCAATGTACCAGAACGTGTGCATGCCCGTCATATTCTACTGCCATTGCCGCCAAAGGCCAATGACGAGATGGATGCTAAAGTAAAAGCGCAAGCGCAGGTGATATTGGACAAGTTGAAAGCGGGTGAAGATTTTGCGTCCCTTGCAAAAACATTTTCTGCGGATAAGGGCTCAGCTGATCATGGGGGTGATTTGGGCTGGTTTACGCATCGTCAAATGGTTCCTGAATTTGAAAAAGCCGTGTTTGCTTTGAAGCAACCTAAGGACATTACAGATCCTGTGCGTACACAGTTTGGATATCATATTATTCAGCTGATAGAGCATCGAGATGCTGAAATACGTCCTTTTAATGATGTGAAGCTTGCTGTTAAAGAACAATTACAAAAAGAAAAAGCCTTAAATGCTTTCGAGTCGAAAACAAATGCCATGGAAAAATATGCTTTTGAGGAATCTAGTAGTATGGCAAGTCTTGCAGAAAAAGTGGGCCTACCTATCAAATCCACCGATCTCTTCTCTCGTCAGGGGGGCGATTTAATCACTTCCGATCCTAAAATTATTCAGGCAGCGTTTAGTGACAGGGTGTTAAAACAGGGTATGAATAGCGAACCTGTCATTTTACCGGATCATGTGGTGATGGTATTGCATCTTAAAAAGCATCAGCTTGGCAAGCAGCAAGATTTACACGAAGTGGAAGACCAAATCAAAGGATCCCTGATGGCAGAACGTGCAGAAGCGCTAAGCCGAGAACGGGCTGATAGTATGTTGACAAAATTGCGTGCTGGGGAAAAACCCGCAGAACTTGCTAAAATATCAGATGTTAATTGGGTTGTGAAAAAAAGTATTGGAAGGCAGGCCAGTGATCTTGATAAAATGATATTAAATGCAGCCTTTAATGCAGCAAAACCCCTAGCACAAGACAAACCCTCATTTACTTCCTGTCACTTGCAAAACGGTGATGTGGTTGTTTTAACAGTGAATCAAGTGCGTGATGGGGTTTGGGATAAATTAGATTCCCCTAGCCAAAATGCCTACACAAAAAGTTTGGCAGAAATGTTTAGTCAGCTTGAATTTTCGCTTTATGCGGCGGGCATACTACATACCACTAAATTCGAGTATCCTCCGCTCCCGCATTCCTAATGGATCGCTGTACTTTTGCCATCATTTCTCATCCTGATGCTGGGAAAACAACCCTCACCGAAAAGTTATTGCTCTTTGGGGGTGCCATTCAATTAGCAGGCACTATTAAAGGACGTAAAGCCTCTCGGCATGCCAAATCCGATTGGATGGCCTTAGAACAACAACGTGGAATCTCGGTAACAACCTCTGTCATGCAATTTCCTTATAAGACGCGTATGATGAATTTGCTCGATACGCCTGGACACGAAGATTTCTCAGAGGATACGTACCGCACCTTAACGGCTGTGGATTCTGCTTTAATGGTGATTGATGCTGCCAAAGGGGTAGAAGCCAGAACCTTAAAATTAATGGAAGTGTGTCGTTTGCGGACAACCCCCATTATTACTTTTATTAATAAATTAGATAGAGATTCCAAAAGTCCTGTCGAGCTTTTAGATGAAATTGAAAAAGTCTTAAATATTCGTTGTGCGCCGATTGTCTGGCCCATAGGCATGGGCAGATCTTTTAAAGGTATTTATCATTTAGCATCCGATACTATTTACTTATATCAGGCAGGCCAAGGTTCCAAAATCCAAGAAGGTACCCTTATTAAAGGATTAGATAATCCTGCCTTAGAGGAAGCCATAGGAAGGAGTCTTGCGACTGAATTTAAAGAAGAATTAAGTTTGGTTCAAGGTGCTAGTCATATCTTTGAAAAAGAAGCATTCTTAAAGGGCGAATTAACGCCTGTATTTTTTGGATCAGCATTGAATAATTTTGGTGTGAGAGAATTATTAGATGCATTTTTAGAATATGCACCACTTCCACAGGCTCGTTCCACAACCACAAGAGAAGTGTCTGCCAATGAAGAAAAATTCACTGGGTTTGTCTTTAAAATTCAAGCAAATATGGATCCGCAACATCGCGATCGCATTGCGTTTTTGCGTATTTGTTCTGGAAAATATCAAGCCGGGATGAAGCTTAAGCATGTCAGAATAGGAAAAGATGTGCAAATTAGCAATGCCCTTACGTTTATGGCGAGAGACAGAGAAAGAACCCTGGATGCCATGCCGGGCGATATTTTAGGCTTGCATAATCATGGTACCATTCAAATTGGGGATACTTTTACCCAAGGTGAAAATTTAAAATTTATTGGCGTGCCCTATTTTGCACCAGAATTATTTCGTGCTGTGCGTCCTAAAGATCCGCTTAAAGCAAAAGCCTTGCAAAAAGGTTTAATCGAATTATCCGAAGAAGGGGCAACTCAGGTGTTTCGTCCCTTAAATAGCAACCGTATTATTTTGGGCGCTGTGGGTGTTTTACAATTTGATGTGGTGGCGCATCGCTTACAACATGAATATAATGTCGATTGTCTTTATGATAATGTGAATATTGCCACGGTACGGTGGGTAGAAAGTAAAGATACTAAAGAACTTGCAAAATTTGAAGCCAAAGTCCAAGATAATTTGGCCTTGGATGGTGGGGGTAAGTTAGCTTATCTTGCACCAACCTTAGTTAACTTGAATCTTATGATAGAAAGATTTCCAAATATTATATTTCATGACACAAGAGAGCATTGACCCCTTTGGTTTTTAATGTTAATGTCGAGAATATAGTCTTTGCAGGAGGTGCATCATGAAATTTGAACTTGTCATGGATAGCTCTTATGATAATTATACTGTTTGGAAGCTTGTGCATGAGTCTCCTGTCACTGTGCAGCAACTGACCGTGACCAAGACTGATGATAGAACCCATTTAAACAAATTAGTAGGAAAATATTTTTTTGAAGTTTCAATAGACAAAAGTAGTTTAATTCTCGTGTTTTTGGCTGAGGATGATGCTGTTTCATTTCAAAACAAATTTCAGCAGTCTTTACCCGATGTGAAAATAACAACTAAAGCGGAGGCAAATAAAAGGGTGGAATGTTCTATCGCCTTGACAGGTGATAATAGAGCTAAACATTTTATAGATGCTTTTTTTCAGATTGATACTATTCAGGGCCCTGTGCCTTTTGTGATTAAATCTCTTTTTAACCATGTGTTTGGCTTCGATATGCACCTTTTGGATCGATATAAAGACGAGTTAGGAAGAATGTTATTGAATTTTATAAAGAATAAAAAGATTATGCATGAAGATTTAAAAAAATTAGTCAAATATGCAAAAAATTCAGGTCATCCAAAAGTGTTGTCTTTCTTGGCTGAAAAGCTGGATAATTTGGGTTTACATCTGCAAGCAGCTTTAGTGAAAGTAGAAGCTATCAGGCAACCAAAAGTTGCTGAAAGCTTCTTAAGCTTGCCTGATGACATCAAAGAAATTAAGGAAGCCGCTGAAACAGAAGCCCTAAGTGATGATGATGGTGAAGATGACAGTGATACAACAAAGTTAAGTACTGATGCTGTAAGTTCAGCAGCAAAACCAGAAGATTCTGAACGAAAAGAAGGGCATGAAGCAAGGAAGGTTTCTAGAAAACAATTGAAACAATATTTAAGAGTACCTGAAATTGAATTGGCGGAGGCTTTATTGAGTCGTAAAGTTATCATTCCTGCAGCACGTCTTCATTTAATATTCGAGCAGGGTCTTGAACAGTTCAATGTTGTGGACGATAAACCCAAAGGACAAAGTGATAGATCCTCTGTCAGTATAGAGGCTATACCCGCTACTGCGGTTGCTCAACCTATACACAATCGGGCAAGGATAGATACATTAAATTTTGTCTTACGCAGGCTTCAAGATTATAGGGAATTTTTGGAATCAGTAGATGATCCTGGAATGCCTGCCATACCTTATCGCTTAACAAGAGTAGCAGAATTGATTAATCTGTGTATTAACGAAATGATAATACCTACTGCAGAGGCGTTAGAAAGTGCACGAGCGCGTTCCAGGACATTGCAAACATACAATTATACTGTTAATGTGACAATAAATTCAGATAAAACTAGCGATTTGCTGAGTGCGTTGAGTGAGATAAGAGCAATGTGTCAAGTGCTGAGAGAGAAAAATGCAGCGTTTGCTGCAAATACCGCTGGCTTAATTATATATGATTCAGGAAGTGTTGTGGCATCTCCAGCTTCAGGTTCTACCGCAAGCGTTGCATCTATGCCTGCTTCAGGAAGTGTTTTGACATTTTCAGCTACAGGTTCAGCTACAGGTTCGGCTGCAGGTTCTGTATCTAGGCCTTCTTCAGCTTTGTCTGCGAATCCAGGCATGAGGAATAGACCAACTTATTTGCCTGCGGATGCGAAAAAGAAACAGGACAGACCGGAATAATGATATGATTCAGACCTTAATTTCTTTGATCTCTTTGATAAAGGCGGTTTTTTCGCTTTCCGATAGAAAACTTGCCTGAAAAGAATTAATGGCAAGTTGGCAAATATCTTGCTTTGTAAACCCAAATGTTTTCGCAACCGCATGAGGATGGCTCTAATGTTCCCTCAATATGTATATGCAATTTGGCCTTAGGAATGAAATTGATAAAATCTTCCATTTTATATCTCCTCATTTAGGATCTTACACTTAAGTTGTTGAACTTAAAGCATCATTGCTTGTCGTATTAAATAAGCCATACTTAAAGCATAGCAAAGAAGGGGTTTTTTATGCACATACTCTATGGAGTACATCACGCAGGAGAAGATGCAACTACACTGATTTTAGAAGAAGCAGAGTGGGATGCGAAAATACAAGAAATTGAGGCAATCCTTGCGGAAATAAATAAAAGACAGCAAGCGCAGCGGGGTAAAGCTGTAGGGGGATTATCCACTTTCCGACAGCTGAAAGATGAAAGGCAAGTAAAACAAATAAAAAGAGCTCTTGCGCAATTGCACCGTAATCTGGAAGCAGCAGCCAAGACATATAATAACATGCTTCATCAAGTAGAGCATCTTCAAGAACTCGTTGAAATGGATAGAGCCCAAGAGGAAGAATTAGCAAGGGAAAATGAAGCAAGATATGAAGAAGCACTTGGCGAGGAATTAGCAAGAGAAGAACACGAAAAAGAAGAAGAGGAAAAACTAGAAGAACTTGAAATAGAGGAACAAGAAATGCATATGATTGAAGAAGAGGCTATTTATACTGAAATGCGGCATGCAAAAGAGATAGAGGAGATAGAAGAGGCAGAAAGATCAGCAGAAGGAGAAAAGGTTGATAATAAAACGAGAGAAGAAACGGGCTTCGAAAGCATGTCAAAAAAGGAACTCTATGCAAAGTTGGAAAAGAATCTTGATGAGCTAAGCGAAATGTCACATCCAACCAAAACGGGTGATCAAAAAACAAAACCCGGTTAAATTATGCCTGATAATAAAATAGTAAATAAAGTTAATTATAGAGTGTCTTGATTTGCATTATTTGTTTGTGATAAATAATTACCACAATATTGCAATATTTGAACCAGTATAAACAATATTAAAAGTACGGCTAGAATATAATCCATATGAAATTCAGTATACCCTTTTTGCATGGCAAGGCCGCCTAAACCGCCACTGCCCAAGGCGCCTGCTACCACTGAATAACCTAAAAGATGTATTAAAGTACGCGTAAATCCTTGGATGATCCCGGGTAAAGATTCGGGCAGTAAAACATAACGTGTGATTTGCCAAGGGCTAGCACCCATGATCAGCACAGATTCAATTAACACTTTGGGGATTTTATGCATGGTTTTGGCACAATACTGCGTGAATTGTGGGATGGCGGCCAGTGTTAAAGGCAAGATAGCTTGAATGCTGCCTGTTTTGGTGCCCAAGACAAAACCTGTGAGCGGAATGACGGCAATCATTAAAATAAGATAGGGCATACTGCAAGCAGCATCTATTGATAAACGCAGTATTTTATGCAGAAATGGGTTATGAATGGGTAAGCGAACGCGAGCGGCCACTAACATGACACTTAAGGGCAAACCGATGATAAGCGATAGAAATCCCGCAGCAAATACCATAAACAATGTTTCTTCAGCAGCACTAAGCAGCGCGTGCAGCATAGCCTAATACCTCTATATGTAAACCCTTATTTTCTAAAAACTGAATTGCCTGAGATAGATGCTCTTTTGTGCCAATCATTTCAACAATCATCACGCCCAGGGTTTGGTTAACAATGGTTTCAAGATGGGCCTGAATAATATTTAAATTTAAATCATATTGTTTGATGATATCTGCTAAAGCAGGTTCTTGCATTGAACTGCCTAAGAAAGAGAGTCGTAATACCGGGTGGGTATCTTCGCCTGGTTGACTACGCAAGCGACGCCTGAGTGCCATAGGCATTTCTAGGCGCGTTGCAGATTTCACAAATTCTTTGGTAATGTCATGCTTAGGGTTGGCAATAATATCAAACACCGTGCCTTGTTCTACTATCCGACCCTGATCTAAAACAGCCACTTCATCACAGAGTGTTTTAATCACCTCGATGTCCGTCGTGGTTACCACGAGGGTAAAATTCAGGGTTTCTTTAAGCTCGCGCACTAAATGTAAGACACTATGTGCGGCTTTGGCATCCAAGCCCGCCGTTGGATCATCGCAGAGTAAAATACTCGGGCGGCTTGCCAAAGCGCGTGCAATTTCTGCTTTTTGCTTTTGACTTGGACTTAAGCCTTGGGGAAAACATTGCGCATCTTCTTTTAAATTAATGAGTCCCAGGAGTTCCCAGACAGTTTTTTCGATTTCCTGACGAATTTGTGTTTGACCCAATACCAAAGGGAGGGCAATATTTTCATAAAGAGTTTGCGAACTTAATAACTGGCCATGTTGAAAAACCATGCCAACACTTTTACGCAGTTCTCTTAGGGCTTTTCCTTTTAAGGTGGTGACTGAAAGGCCGTTTACTGTGATATTGCCTGTCGTCGGATGTTCTAAAAGATTGATACATCTTAGCAGCGTTGTTTTACCAGATTTTGGGCGTCCTATAATACCGAAGTTTTGTCCGGGGGTAATAGAAAGAGAAATGTTTTTAAGGGCATGCGTAACCCCTTTTTTCATTGCAAAGATTTTTTCTATACCCTTGAGTGTAATTGCCATGTGTTTCACAATAGCGGTAATTAAGCGAACTTTCAACCTATTAAGTTTGGGAAATCACTAAATATGGCTGCAACGCTGCGGTGTTGCAAAAGCATTTTAGCGATATGCGGATCATTTACCGTAAATAAAAGCAATGGAAAGGGATTTTGATCAAGCAAGGTTAAGGTTTCCTCCGGGATAGAATCATACTGGCAATGTAAGCTATAAAACCCTTGTTTTTTGGCGATGTCCAATGCTATTAAGCTAAAATGCTCAACAATATAGCCCAGGAGCAATTTAGGGCTTTGGGATTTGAGGCTTAAAAGCAAGTTTAGATCAAAAGAAGAGATGAGTGGAGCTGGCATCATTGCTGGCCATGCATGGGATAAAGTATTCAAAAATGCAGCCATGGCTTTGTTAGGATCCGGATACTGTCCTTTGATTTCAATATTAGGCTGTAAATTAAGCCTTAAAAGTAAATCCAAGGTAGATTCTAAACTGGGCACATTTAAGGTTTGGATCTCGCTATAGGCTGTCTTGGCCACATAGCCATTGCCCGGGGTTGTACGATCGAGCGTTTCATCATGTATCACCACCCATTCACCGGTTGCGCAGCGCTGTACATCGAATTCCACCCAATTAAGATTGCATGCCTGTGCCTGCCTAAAGCTCTCAAAAGTATTTTCTGCTGCCAGGCCAGCTGCACCCCGATGGCCGATGATTTTCTTTGCCACGGGGGGATTAAGCGCAAATACCATAGACATATCCTTACATAAGATTAAGCTTGAGATTTCAACCTTAATTATTATCTACCCTGTCTTTATCAGCCAATCTTTGGTATTGTATTGCGAACAGTTTTTAGGGACTTACGGGATGGATATAGAAAAAGTGATAGGCATACTGGTATCGATCACTGCGGTATCGAGCTATGTCAATTATCGCTATTTAAAGTTACCCAAGTCAATTGGCATTACGCTCGTCACCTTAAGTTTATGTCTCATTTTAACGGGTCTTGGATATTGTGGCTTAGACGTGGATGATTTTGCAAAAGATCTTTTAGAAGGGATTGGATTTGACAAGACCTTTTTAGACGGGATGCTGGGCTTTTTGCTGTTTGCGGCTTCATTACATGTCAATGCCAGGGAACTTGCCAAGCATAGAGTGATAGTAGGATTGCTCGCAACCCTAAGCGTGCTTTTATCTACTGCTCTGGTTGGGTTTTGTACTTATGGTTTAACGCAATTTTTAAATATTCATATTCCCCTTTCTTATTGTTTGGTGTTTGGGGCACTCATTTCACCTACCGATCCCATTGCAGCATTAGGGGTATTGCGGCGCGTGAAGGCTCCTAAGGCTCTGGAAATGAAAATTGCTGGGGAAGCCCTCTTTAATGATGGGATGGGGATTGTCTTATTTTCTGTCTTGCTGGGTTTTGCGACGGGTGAAAAAGCGACCTGGGTATTAGGGGATGTCACCTTAGCTTTTATTTGGGAGACTGCCGGAGGGTTTATATTTGGATTCATCCTGGGTGGCGTAGCGTCGCGTTTATTGCGCAGTCTTGATAATGATGAGGTGGCGATTATTTTAACCTTATCTGTGGTAACCGGGGGCTATTCATTGGCCAAGGTTGTCAATATTTCAGGCCCAATTTGTATGGCAGTCGCTGGACTTTATATCGGCAGTTGTCTGCAAAATTGCAATATGAGTAAGAGTACCTTAGTGCGTTTAAATGCCTTCTGGGAACTGCTAGACGAACTGCTCAATGCCTTATTATTTGTGTTGATTGGTCTTGAGGTAATGAGCTTGCCGCATTTCACCAAGGATACCGCGATTGCTGCCCTGGGAGCGATTGTCATCACCATTGCTGCACGTTGGATAAGTGTTGTGATCCCCGTGGGTTATGTCTCCCTTTACAGGAAATACGATCCCAATGTTGTTTTAGTGATGACCTGGGGAGGATTACGTGGAGGCATTTCGATTGCCCTTGCCTTAGGGCTGTCTGATACCCTAGGTCCTACGCGTGATTTTATTGTCACTGTCACTTATGCTGCCGTACTATTTTCAATGACAGTGCAAGCCCTAACATTAGGATCGCTAGTGCGTAAATTAAGCAAAGTCACGGAACCTATTTTACCCACGACAGTTGTGCACCACCCTCATGCAGCATTGACGGAATTCATCTAGTGCATGTATGTTTGACAGCGAATCAAAGAATGGCGGATTTTCTTGCCAGAAAAAATACCCACTGTCTGGCCTTGGATACCTGGTTACTGGAAGAGTGGCATAAATATAAAGAAAAGTTTACAAGCAGTCATTCAACATTATTAAGTGCTTGGCAATCGCTTATTCTCTTTGAAAATATCATTAGGCATACTTCGGAAGGGGAAAATTTATTTAAAGCGCCTGCCATTGCAGCTCTGGCGTTTGATGCTTGGGAACTTTGTCGAAAATGGAACTTAAATTTTGAGGCTGAAACAGAAGATCAAGCCGCTTTTATAAAATGGTCAGCTGCCTATCAAGCGCATTGTGAGGCATCTTCTTGGATAGATAGGGTTTCTATTATTGATGTACTAATGGAGGCATATCAGCGTGGTGAATATGTTTTTCCAAAGGAAATCAGCTGTATTGGATTTGAATCATTAAGCATTTACCCGCAATTAGATGCTTTTTTGTCTAAAGCTCAAGAAAGTGGCAGTATCGTTCGTCATCGTTCTCTGCT
>CAZCHZ010000036.1:0-9927 GCA_964498615.1 uncultured Legionellaceae bacterium
CTACGTTAAGTTCTAAGAACGGTTTTAGATTTCTTTTTTGAAGCTTGCGATGAAACAGGGGCGATATTCAATCTTTGTACACCAAATGCTTGCATCATCATATCACAGAATGCTGGTAAATCAGGGTCCATCTCTTTTATTTCTTCCCTTGCTTGGATGTTTGCTGGGTCCTGTACTTTCTTTGCTTTAATTTGTGTAAATACTAAGGGTTGAGACGCGGCTAAAGGCCCAAGCACGAAAGTTGCTTGGCGAAATTCAGGCGTATCTTGCAGTTTTTGTGCGTACGCTGAAAAATGAACAAATTTCATGGCCTTCATCAAACACAATTTGCTTTCCATCCTCTGTTCTAAAGAAAACGCTATATCAGCCATTTTGCAATAATATTGCATCACTTGATGCATCTCTTGTTCTGTCAATTCACTTTTTTCTGTCAGCAATAATATACAGGCCAAATAAAAGCAACGTGCTAAATTTGCATTATCTTTAAGTTGATCTGCTTTTTTTGCTAAGTTGTCTATAGAGGCACTTAAACCCTGTGTTCTATTTTCAAGAAATTTTGCATGAAGCGTTGCGCTGAGGCTTGTAATGAAATGAAAAGCAGACTTAAGATTTAAATCAACATCAATGGAAGTGTCAGTATATACCAGTATACTTAACCATCGACAAGGGGGTGTTTTCCTTGTATGTGAGCATCGTTGTTCTTCAAGTTTCTGTGTTTCACTTAAATTAGCTTGGCAGACAATGCCATGACGTGCAGGGCGTCCAGCTTGAGAATATTTGATGTTTTTGGTATTCAAGATGAGGTGGGCTAATATGATTGCCAGTTGCATGGTGTTGGTTCTGTCTTGAATTAAGGGTGTCAAGGTATATCTATCCCATTGCCAGGCAATTAGCAAATCACAAGGATATCGTTGTGTTAGGGTGTTTGCTCGTTTAACAAGGGCACAAACTTCTTGAGTGGGGGGTATTTCCTGCTGAATTTCTGGTAAGGTGCAAAGTTTTTGGGGCGCGTCCAAGACAACTTCATAATCTATTAATAATTGTGCAAAAGATTCTCGTGATTCACAACATAGCGCATAATGTAATATGGGTGTAAGTTTGTCGTTATATATTACTCCTTCATTATCTATAGCATATCCTTGCGCAAGAAGCATTGAAAATACTTCGAATTTTGCACCAAGCAGTGCGAGAAACAAAGGAGAACATCGATAATCTTGCAATGCGATAACCATGTGATTGGTAAGAATAAAATTCCTATAGTCGCAAGACTGTTCAAATAAAATCCCACATATAATGATTTGTTTGTCTAGAATACTTGAGTCCTGACTTTTATGAACAAGTTTTGTATGCCAGCTGTTGAATAATGATGGTTTAAGTACTGCCTGTGTTTGATAGGGCAACAAGCTTTTAAATGCCTCAATATCGCCAGCTTGAAAACAGGCATCTAATAAGTCTATCAGGGATGCGCATTTTTTAACTTTGGTGTCGATTCTATCCAGCGCATCATCGAGCGCCAGACGGTCTTCATCCTTCTCCTTTATATCCTTAAAGGGTGTAAAAAATGTAAGATCACTTAGATAACGTAATAAACGTTGTTTACATTGAAAAGCTTGAATGCGGGTGTTAAGGCTCTTTGTATCCTGAGAAACAATTTGGTCAAAAGCCCATTCTAATAAGCGAACATATCCAATTGTGATACAGCATTTATTTCTGTGAGATTGGGCAAACTTTTCATCTACATCTTTTGCTTGTAAATAATCTACGCGTGCTTGTATATGGGTAATATCATATTCCAGTGGCACCCCGTCAGAATAACGTTTAAGATCGAATGCTTTTTCTTGAAATGCTTTCATTCGTTCGATATATGCCGCATCATCTCCATGATAATATTCGGTTGTCAGGCTAGACCACAATTTGTGCGTAGATTGACGCAGTTCAAAATAAGTATTGGCCTTATCTTGTAATAATTCCCCCAAAATATTTTTAGCTTCTCTTGCATTGTGCATAAAATCGTGACGATAATCTGATCCTTGCACTGGCAGGTTAAGCATTTGATGTGATAAATGTTGTCCAAATCTATTGAAAGGCAATACAATCTGGATTTGATTCCCTTGTGGATTTTGATAAATTTCTTGATAATCTGCCACAATATATTTATCTTTACTGAGTGGAGAATCACCCCGAGTGCATTTTTCGTAAATATTAAGAAATCTTGCAACACAGGCATAGCCTTCTGAACGATATAAATTAAAAGTAAGGACACTCTTTATTTTAAGTTGAAAGACAGAATTTTTGTTCGTCAATATATTTTTAATATCATGTCCTTTGTTAATCAGTTCTTCGATGTGATCCATCACAAAATAAAACAAGCTATTATATTCAGCAGATTGTTTTACTTCTTCTGGCGCATTTTTTATTTGCCCATCTATGGTTATTGTGATTAGCCCATCTTCGGTTAATTCTTTTTCTATTGCATGAATATCACTGGACATATCTCACTCCAAAATTAGTTAATTGACTCAAATATTGGTTTATTAG
Organism: uncultured Legionellaceae bacterium; assembly: GCA_964498615.1. Classification (GTDB taxonomy): domain Bacteria; phylum Pseudomonadota; class Gammaproteobacteria; order UBA6186; family Azoamicaceae; genus CAWARU01. The sequence goes on from CAZCHZ010000036.1 coordinate 2,539, forward strand.
TTATATTATCAGCAAAGAGGGAATTTTGTCTAATTCTTTGCTATCGGTGACTTGCTTTAAGCCCTGCATTGCCAAAGGATGTGAAACATTAGCTATACAGGAAATATGAATGGATCCCTCAACGCCATATCATTACCTATAAGGATTAGATTTTCTTGGTAGGGGCCGGTCCCCGTGCCGGCCCTTACACGGGAAAAACTTACAAATAATTTTATAATATTGTTAATAAAAATACCTTTTTAATCAATATGTTATATAGTTTTTATGTCAAAATTTTAAATTAAATTATTTACATTTTTATTGAAAGATGCTACTATTTGTTATATGAAAAGTTCAAATGCTAAAAAATTAAAGGATGTTCTGCAATTGGGTAAGGTGTATAGGCGCGATATGCTTGAGCCTTACTCTAAGACTCTTGATAGATCCTTAAAATCGCTCGCAAAAGAGGGTGATGTAAAAAAATTATCCCAAGGACTTTATTATCGTCCTCGAAAATCTATCTTTGGATATCTACCTCCAAATGAAAAAGATTTAGTGCATTGCTTTTTGCGAGACAAAGATTTTCTCATTGTGTCTTGGAATGATTATACAACTTTAGGGTTTGGGTTAACCCAACTATATAATTTAACAGTTGTTTATAATAAAAAACGACATGTAAGAGTTAAATTGGGAGGCCAATGGTTTGATTTTAGAATCAGTTTGAAAGGATATCCTAAAAAAGTAGATAAAGAATTCCTTATCGTTGATATGTTGAATAATCTAAAATTGCTATCTGAAGATGCAAAAGCAGTGCAAGAAAAGGTTATCCAAAATTTGAAAGACGTGAACAGGGAGAAATTGCTTTTATATATTCAAAAGTATGGTAAGATATCCGTCAAACATTTTTTTAAAGCACACGGATATTGATATATGTCGACAGGATTTCTGCATGATTCGCAGATGGCGAAAGAATTATTTTTAAGTCTCGGCATGGAGCTTAATATTGCCCCAGCGCTTATTGAAAAAGATTATTGGATTATGCATTGCCTGTGGGGATTAAAAGAGCAAAAATACCAATTTGAATTAAAAGGGGGTACTTCGTTATCTAAAGGGTATAATATAATTAATCGATTTTCAGAGGATCTTGATATAAAAATTTATCCATCTGAAAATCAGAAAGTTTATATGGGTAGAAACCATACAAAATCGGCTCAAGTTGAATCAAGAAAAGCCTATTTTGAGACTTTGACAAACAATATCAATATCCCCGGGATAACAGCAGAAAGGGATTATACCTTTGACGATGAAAAAATGAGAAACGCTGGTATTAGACTAAGCTATGTATCTCATTTTGCAATTGCTCCTGGTTTAAAAAGGGGTGTGTTACTGGAGGTTGGGTTTGATAATACAACACCCAACGAACCAAAAGATATTACTTCTTGGGCATATAATAAAATAACTGAAAACAAGAAAATCACAGTGCTGGATAACCGGGCCTTAAATGTGCAATGCTATTATCCTGAATATACCTTTGTTGAAAAACTACAGGCCATTGTGAAAAAACACAGACAACAGCAAGAAAATAATTTAAAACCAATTAATTTTTTGCGACATTATTATGATATCTATTGTCTTTTGGGACAGGAAAGGGTTATCCAATTTATTGGAACAGATGCCTACCGTAAGCATAAAGCCAATCGTTTCGGTGACGTTGGCGAAAAACTAAATGATAACGAGGCGTTATTGCTTTCAAATGCCAAAACTCGAGCACTGTACACCAGAGAATACCAAAACTCCTTTCCATTGTATTATAACGAGCATCCACCCTTTGATGTAATTTTGAGCAGGATTGCAGAGTATTTACCTTCACTATGATAGGCTACGAGGCACTTAAGAACTGTATGCTCGTGTGGGACGTTTAACTAAGCTTACGCTTTAAAATCTCATTCACCTGATCTGGATTTGCCTTACCTTGGCTTGCCTTCATTACTTGTCCTACAAAGAAACCAAATAATTGGATTTTGCCTTTACGGTACTCTGCCAATTGGCTGGGATTTTTGGCAATCACTTCATCCACAAGAACTTCTATTGTGTTTGCATCGGTAACTTGCTTTAAGCCCTGCGTTTCAATAATGCTATCGGCATCTTGCGTGGATTGCCACATGGCATCAAAAACGGTTTTTGCGATTTTGCCTGAGATGGTATTGTCCTGAATGCGACGCAATAAACCGGCAAGTAATGCACTGCTAATTGGGCTTTCTGTGATCTCCAAATTATATTTATTGAGGGCGGCCATGAGTTCACCCATTATCCAATTTGCACATAATTTGGGTTCACATTTGGCAATCTTTAGGGTTTCTTCGAAGAAATTCGTTAATTCTCGTGTCATCGTGAGCACTTTGGCATCATAGCTATTCAGATGATAATCACGCTCAAAGCGTTCAGCTTTGGCCTGTGGCAATTCGGGTAAAGTTTTACGGATATCTTCGATAAATTTATCATCGATGATAACAGGCAGCAGATCGGGATCAGGAAAATAGCGATAGTCATGGGCTTCTTCTTTGCTACGCATTGGGCGCGTTTCGTTTTTCACGGAATCATAAAGACGGGTTTCTTGTTTGACAACCCCCTTTGATTCTAATATGTCTTGTTGTCGATTAATTTCGTATTGAATGGCTTTTTCAACAAATTTAAAGGAATTCACATTTTTAATTTCGGTGCGTGTGCCTAATGTTTTTGAACCTTTGGGGCGAAGAGAGACATTGGCATCGCACCGAAACGATCCTTCCTGCATATTGCCATCCGAAATTTCCAGATAACGTACCAGAGCATGCAGAGTTTTAAGGTAGGCAACAGCTTCTTTGGGAGAATACATTTCTGGCGCAGAGACAATTTCCAATAAAGGGACGCCTGCACGATTTAAATCAATGCCAGAACAACCATCAAAATCTTCATGCAAAGATTTACCTGCATCTTCTTCAAGATGTGCACGTTGGAGTGTCACTTCTTTCATAAGGTTTTCTTCTGTTACAAAGCGTAAGCTTCCGCCTTGGACAATGGGTTCTTCATATTGGCTAATTTGATAACCCTTGGGCAAATCAGGATAAAAATAATTTTTGCGCGCAAAAATAGATTGTTTGGCAATCGTCGCATTTACGCTTAACCCAAACTTAACGGCCAATTGTAATGCGGCTTTATTTAAAACCGGTAGCACACCCGGATAACCTAAATCCACAAGACAGGCCTGTGTATTAGGCATGGCACCATAGGTAGTACTTGCTCCTGAAAAAAGCTTTGATTTTGTTGAGAGTTGTACGTGGACTTCTAAGCCAATGACGGCTTCCCAAGTGTTGCTCATAACTAATCCTAAAAATTTACAATGGTGGCATTTTGGTATGCCAATCAGTCACTTGTTGATACTGATGGGCAACATTAAATAGTGTTGCTTCTTCAAAATAATTTGAGAGCAATTGTATGCCAAAGGGACGATTATTCACAAAGCCCCCTGGCATAGATAAACCTGGTAATCCTGCTAAATTTGCACCCGTGGTATAGAGATCGCATAAATACATACTGACAGGATCATCCTTGGCGCCAAAATCAAATGCAGTGTCAGTGGTAGTGGGACCCAAAATGACATCGACAGATGCAAAGGCTTTTTTATAGTCATCAGTGATTAAGCGACGTACTTTTTGTGCTCGAATATAATAGGCATCATAGTATCCAGAGGATAATACATAAGTCCCAATCATGATACGACGTTTTACTTCTTCACCAAAACCTTCACTTCGAGATCGGATATAGAGATCGTGTAAATTTTCTGGATTTTGACAGCGATAACCATAGCGCACCCCATCAAAACGTGCAAGGTTGGAAGAACATTCTGCAGGGGCGATAACATAATAAGCAGGGATACCTAAATGCATATTAGGCAAATGGATTTCTTTGAAATTGGCGCCCAAGCTTTTTAATATATCAATGGCTTTTTGCACGCCTTCTAAAACGCCCTTATTTAAGCCTTCTCCAAAAAATTCCGATGGCAGTCCAATGTTGATGCCTTTAAGAGAATTATTGAGTTTTTTTGAATAATCCGGGACGATACGATTAACAGAAGTGGAATCTCTCGGGTCGAACCCTGCCATTGCTTGTAAAAGCAGTGCACAATCTTCTGCGGTTTGGGCAAGCACGCCACCTTGATCCAAACTAGAAGCAAAGGCAATCATGCCATAGCGTGATACGCTGCCATAGGTAGGTTTAACACCCGTGATACCGCAAAGTGCAGCGGGTTGGCGGATAGAACCCCCCGTATCTGTGGCTGTTGCCGCCGGACACATACGAGCAGCCACTGCCGCAGCAGAGCCCCCAGAAGACCCCCCTGGGACAGTGCGTAGATCCCAGGGATTTTTCACAGGACCATAATAACTATGTTCATTGCTAGAACCCATGGCAAACTCATCCATATTGGTTTTGCCTAAAAGTACGGTGCCAGCATCTTTTAATTGTGTGACCACATGCGCATCATAAGGAGAAATGAAGTTATCTAGTATCTTAGAACCACAACTGGTTTTAATGTTTTCTGTGCAAAAAATATCTTTATGAGCAATGGGGATCCCTGTGAGGGGGGGACAGGAACCGCTGGCGCGTTTCTTATCCATGAGCTTAGCAGTTTCTAAGGCGAGATCGGCTGTCACCGTGATAAAACTATTTAAGGTTTTATTAAGCTTTTCTATTCTTGCAAGATAATTCTGCGTTAATTCAACACTCGAAAATTCTTTTTTTTCCAAGGAAACAGATAATTCTTTCAGGGTTTTTGCGTGCATGAAAACAACCTTATTCGATAACTGGCGGCACAATAAATAGGTTTGCCTCCTTTTGGGGGGCAAGTTTTAGGGTGTCTTGGCTTTGATCAGGCTCTGTCACTGCATCTTGACGCAGAGGTTGAGGCAGTTCAAGGGGATGAGCCATGGTTTGAACATCGTCTACGTTAGCAAGCTTAATTTGATCAACCATTTTGACGATATTCCCCAGAGACACTTGTATTTTGGCCAAGTCTTCTGTATTTTTAAAACCGAGGCGAGCAAGTTCAGCAATTTTTGCGATGGTTTCTTGGCTAAATGACATACATTAAATTCTCCTTTACAGATAGTTGCGTAGTTTAACATAGAGACAGCCTTGCTCAAAGAGACTATGCTTGTAGAGTAGCGCTTGGTAAATACGGGGTAGGAAAATGATGTTTAAAACAATTCGTGGTCTTTTTTCAACAGATCTGGCTATTGATTTAGGAACAAAAAATACCTTGGTGTATTTGCGAGGAAAAGGAGTGGTTTTAAACGAACCCTCGGTTGTCGCGGTACGCTTGGAAAGACCTGCGGGCCAGAAAACAGTGCTTGCCGTTGGCCTAGAAGCAAATCGCATGTTGGGTAGAACGCCTGGCAATATTACTGCAATTCGTCCTTTAAAAGACGGGGTAATTGCAGATTTCCATATTACCGAAAAAATGTTGCAGCATTTTATTCATAAAGTGCATAAAAACAAATTCCTAAGACCCAGTCCCCGTGTCTTGGTCTGTGTACCCTGCGGCTCTACGCAAGTAGAACGCCGTGCCATTCGGGAATCCGCCCTAGGTGCTGGGGCCCGAGAAGTGTATTTAATTGAAGAACCCATGGCAGCTGCCATTGGCGCTGGAATGCCAGTGGAACAGGCCAGTGGTTCTATGGTGGTGGATATCGGTGGCGGCACAACAGAAGTTGCCATTGTTTCTTTAAATGGGGTGGTCTATTCAGCTTCAGCACGTGTGGGCGGAGATAGATTTGATGAAAGTATTGTGAATTATGTGCGTAGAAATTATGGCACTTTAATTGGTGAAGCAACTGCTGAAAGGATTAAACAAGAAGTTGGGACGGCCTTCCCGGGCACGGAATTGCGTGAAATCGAAGTGCGTGGACGCAATCTAGCCGAAGGGGTGCCTCGTAGCTTTACCTTAAATAGCAATGAAATATTAGAAGCCATGCAAGAGCCCTTATCTGGGATTATTGGCGCGGTCAGATTAGCCCTAGAACAAGCCCCTCCTGAAATTGCTTCTGATATTGCAGAAGTGGGTTTGGTGTTGACTGGGGGTGGTGCTTTATTAAGGGATTTAGATAGATTGTTAATGGAGGAAACAGGCCTCCCAGTGACAGTGGCAGACGATCCCCTTACCTGTGTTGCGAGAGGGGGTGGTCGAGCACTGGAAATCATGGATGAGAGAGGCGGAGATTTATTATCCACGGAATGATGATGTGCTATAGCTTCCAAGAAAGTATTTTGGCAAGGGAGAGGTGTTTGAGCTTTGCTAAGTTTAGCGACGCAGACAAAGTACTTTCTTGGAAGCTATAGCAAAGAGAGAAATATATCGAACGCTTATTTAGTCGAGAATCCCATCAGGGATTAAAAATGTGGTGTTTAATCGCCTTATCGGTGGCATTGCTGGTGATTGATCACCGATCGCAGGCACTCGCAAGTGTGCATCGCTATTTATCTTTTGTCGTGTATCCTATTCAACTGATGGTTGATTTACCAACACATTTCTTCATCAAACTTGGCAGTTATATTTCCTCACAACGTCAATTAGTAAAGGAAAACACAGATTTACAAGAACAGCAATTTCTTCAACAAGGTCGTTTGCAACAGTTACAAGCACTCGAGGCTGAAAATGCAAGGTTACGTGTATTATTACAAGCAACCCCAAGAGGAGAACAAACCTTAACAGCAGCAGAAATTTTACAAATTGCAGCTGATCCTTTTAACCATTTTTTCTTGATTGATAAAGGGGAAAAGGATGTTTATGTCGGACAACCGATCATCGACGCTGAAGGGGTGATAGGCGAGATAGTAGAGGTATTTCCCTTTAAAAGTCGTGCTATTTTAGTGACTGATCCTAGTCATGCGATTCCTGTTGAAAATCTCCGTAATGGGGTAAGAGGTATAGTAGTAGGCACGGGTAAGATTGATAGTTTTGCTTTAAGACATGTACCCAATACTGCAGATATTAAAGAAGGAGATACACTGGTTACTTCGGGCATTGGAGGACGTTATCCTGCGGGCTATCCTGTGGGCGTTGTGAAAAAAATTGAAAGAGATGTGGGAGAATCTTTTGCAGAGGTGAAAGTTGTGCCCGCTGCACATTTAGAACGTGGAAGGCAAATACTCTTGATTGCCCCCAAAAAGAAGGCTGAGGAAAATGGTATACAAGAATAGATTGCTAAAACGGCGTATGGCCATTTATTTTTCTTTTTTCTTAGGGTTTATTATGATGATCATGCCTTGGCCACAGTGGGGGCTATATTTAAGACCACAATGGATAGCATTATCGCTCATTTATTGGGTGATTGTGCGACCTGATGCCATCGGTGAAACCACCGCCTGGTGTGT
>CAZCHZ010000037.1:0-9886 GCA_964498615.1 uncultured Legionellaceae bacterium
AACTGGAGCGAGATTGGTGAAAAATTCGTGGGGATCACTCAGCTCGCGACCCCCTCCAAAGGGGGTGAAAATTACTACATTTTAAATTGTCTCTGCTGCTAGCAGCATTTTTGTATACGCATGCTTTGGATTGGCTAAGACCTCTTCACAAATACCTGCTTCCACAATCTTGCCCTGATACATCACGGCAATTTTATGTGCCATCGCCCTTACCACGGCCATATTATGGGTAATTAACACATAGGATAATCTTCGCTCTAGTTGTAATCGAATGAGTAAATCAATAATTTGGGCTTGTACAGTGACATCCAGGCTTGAAGTAGGTTCATCACAAATAATCAATTTTGGTTCTAGCGCCAAGGCTCTCGCTATACAAATCCTCTGTCGTTGTCCTCCTGAAAATTCATGGGGAAATCTATCCCGATGTTCTTTTAAGAGTCCGACAGCTTCTAGTAAACTATCTACTTTCTCGATACGTTTTTGTCGATTAGGTTCTGTATTTAAAGCAACCATTCCTTCAGAGATAACATCTAGCACCCGACATCGGGGATCCATGGCACCATAAGGATCTTGAAAAATCATTTGAAAATGTTTTCTCATCATGCGTAAACTAGGTGCATCCAGAATAGATAATTCTTGACCCTCAAAAAAAATACAACCCCCCGTTGTGTTGATAAGAGACATAATGCCTCTGGCAAGACTGGTTTTACCACAGCCAGATTCGCCAACCAACCCTAAGGTTTCTCCCGATTTAAGCGTAAAACTAACACCATCCACAGCAGGAACAACCCTCACCGTTCTTTGAAATAAGCCTCGTTTGATGGGAAAATAAATTTTCACATTTTCCACCCTCAATAGGGTCTTGGCATCTTGTGGTATTCCTGGCTTAGCTTCTTTGGGGAGGGCTGAAATTAATTTGCGCGTATAAGGGTGTTGTGGATTTTTTAATATAGATTCGACTAAGCCATATTCAACTACTTTTCCCAACTGCATTACCGCAACAGTATCACTCATCTTGGCGGCAATCGCTAAATCGTGGGTAATAAATAAAAGACTTAAATTAAATCGTTTTTGGAGATCTTTTAATAGAGCCAATATTGACGCCTGTGTGCTGACATCCAATGCGGTGGTGGGTTCATCTAAAATCAATAATTTGGGTTGGCAACAAAGCGCCATGGCAATCATGACACGTTGTTTCATTCCTCCAGAAAGCGTATGCGGATAAGCGTTGATGATTTCTTCTGGGTTTGGTAAAGCAACATCTTTTAGGTATTTTAAGATTTCAAGATGTAAGACCTTTCCTCGTAATTTTCTATGCAACCTTAAACTTTCACCTATTTGATCTCCTATGGTACGCACGGGATTTAAGGCGGTAGCAGGTTCTTGAAAAATCATTGCAATTTCGCTACCTCGAATTTTACGTATATTCTTTTCAGTCATCGATAATAAATCTTGATTATCGAAAATAATTTTACTGTCTTTTGCATAAAACGCATTACGGGGGAGTAACTGTAAAATAGAATAGGCAGTGATAGTCTTACCAGACCCGGATTCTCCTATCAAGGACAAGGTTTGACCTTGTAATATTTCAAAATTCACCTCTTGCAAAACCTTTATTTGCGTATTGTTATTGAGAAAGGTTACCGAAAGATTTTCAACTTTCAGCAAGGACATTTATGTTCTCCTTGCAGAAAAAGCATCCAGGACGCTTTCTGAAAATATATTGGCAGAAAATACTAAGGCAAACATTAAGATTAAAGCAGCACTTAAGGACCACCAAACAACAGGTTCGCGTGCCATTTCTAAACGAGAAGCATTAATCATATTGCCGAAACTGTAAGCAGTGGGATCGACCCCCACCCCCACATAGGAGAGCACGGCTTCTGCCAAGACTAAACCACTAAAATCCAAGACAAAAGTAATGATGACAATATGCAATAAATTTGGAAAAATATGGTGCAGAAGAATACCTCGGGATTTAACGCCCAAGACTTTAGCCGCCATGACAAACTCAGATTCGCGTAATTTAAGCGTTTCGCCCCGCAAAAGTCTACATAAGCCCGTCCAGCTGGTTACCCCTAAAATGATACACAGCACCAGTAATCGCAAATCAGGATCTTGTTCTATTTTCATTTGCAAAGAGACTATGGTGGCTGCAATTAATAATACACCCGGAATTGAACTGATGGTGGTATAAATATATTGAATCGCATCATCCACCCAACCCCGAAAATATCCTGCCCACATCCCAAAGAAAATAGCAAAGGGCAGCATCACAAGCGTTGTCACTGTGCCTATCACTAACCCTGTACGAATGCTCTTCATCGCAACATAGAAAACATCCCGCCCAACTGCATCTGTCCCAAAAAGATGTGTGCCGGGATAGCGTAAGGGCGGATAAATTTCAGACACCTTACTATTTTCTGCCACCACAAGTTCTGGGACATAACTCACCTTGGCAAGGGGTGCAGAATAAGTTTTTTCCACCTGGGTATTGCGAGGACTTAACATCACATCTAAGACACTCTCCACGGTATGAGATTGGTCTCTTTTAAAATGTATGGTGTCCAGGAAACCAATGCTGCCAAAAATAATTAAAATAATAAGAGAAATAATATATCTGGGCCGTTTTAACAAATATTTAAAACGTTCATAAAGAAGCGGTGAACGAACAATTGCAATGACAACCGCGATGATGCTTAAAAACAATACATACACTAAAGCATCTGTCCAATATACAACAATATTCATGTTAACTTCACCCTTGGATCGACAAACACATAGGCAATATCGGTAAGCACTAAACCTAAAATATAAAGCGCAGTCCCTAGAAATACCATGACTCTGACAATGGCAAAATCTTGTTCGCGTATGGCATCAATGGTATAACTGCCCAAGCCCGGGATGGAAAAGAAGGATTCCATTAATAAGCTACCTAAAAATAATAGAGGTAAAATAGCCACGACGCCAGTGGCTATGGGGATCAGGGCATTTTTTAAAACATGTTTAAATAAAACATCCGCCCAAGATAAACCTTTTGCTAAAGCACATTTTACATATTCTTTTGTTAATTCCTCTACAAACAAGGTGCGATACCATCTCACGCCTGGTCCAAGACCCGCTAGGACAGCAATCATAACAGGGAGAATCAAAAATTTGATTGCCCCCCAACCATCCACATAGCCCGAAATAGGCACCCAAAGTAAGATTTTTGCAATTAAAAATTGTCCGGCAATCATATAAAATAAAGTTGAAATAGACATTAAGACAACACAAGCAAAAATGCCCCAAGTATCTAGAGGCGTGCTAATGAATAACGCAATAATTAATGCCAAGGTGATATTCACTGCCAAACCCACCAACAATTCTGGGATGGCCAATAGTAAACTGGGTAAATATCTTTCTTTAATCGCTTGTTTAATGTCGCGCCCTGTATCTGAAATCCCAAAATCGAAGGCAAACATACGTACCGATTTTTGATAGAAAATCGTTTTGCTCAATTTTTCTGTGCCTTGTGCTTTTTCATTAAAAAAGAGGGGCAAATCATAACCATGCACTTTTTTCCAGTTTTCAATGGCAGCTTGTGTTACATATTTTCCGCCCAAATGCACGCGCGCGATAGCATCAGGCGTATTAACAAAGAAAAACAAGGCAAAAGTAATAATATTGACACCAATTAAGATAGGAATGGCCTGCAATATTCTGCGCAAGATATAAGCCCACATATTATTTACGCTCCTTTAACTGCGATTCTTGCCTTCGATATCTCTTAAACAAGATAACACCACCCAATATCAAAAGACCTAAGAGAATAAACAAGGGCAACAACACAGGCTGATTCCAAAGCAGACGCTGCTTGGCTCTTAAAGCAGGATTCACTTTGATATATTTAAGATTATTATGCACTAAACTACTGGGCTTTGAGGGTTGCAACCAATCATGATAGAGCGCAAAGGACTTTGGATAGAAACCAAAAATCCAAGGGGTGTCATTTTGTAATAATTTAAGCATACTTGCAATCGTCTTTAAGCGTTCTGGGCCATTTGCTTGGGTACGCATATTCTCAAACAAACGATCGTATTCGGGATTATTATAATTACTCCAATTTTCTCCACTATACTTTGCGGAACCATTAGGGCCATACAGTAAGAAGAAGAAATTTTCCGGATCTGGATAATCTGCATTCCAACCCAAAAAATACATTTGCACATTACCTTGCTTTATTTTATCTTGAAAACGATTATAATCTGTGCCGCGAATGACTAAAGTGAGTCCCATATTTTTAAACTGCCTTATCAACCATGTATGCATCGCTATTTCATTGGGCTCGCCTGATACCACGGTATCCAAGTAAATGGTAAACCCCTCTTTAAAGCCTGCTTCCTTTAATAAAGCTTTGGCCTTTTCGATATCGACTTTTTGTGTCTCTAGATTTGGCTGCGCACTTGCTCCATAAATATCCGGCGGTAAGGGCCCTGTTGCGATGACACCCCGTCCATTTAAAAAAATGGATAGGAATTCGGCCTTATCAAACCCTAAGGAAATAGCTTGCCTGAGTTTTCGTGCAGTTTGACTATAGCCTCCCACATTATCATCTAACATATTAAATCCCCAGTAAAACATGTCTGTCGCAACACTGGTTCTAAGACGTATATTTTTGGCTTTCAAGGGAGACGTTAATCCAGGCAAACCTTCTTTAAATTGTATGGCGTAGGTAAAATTATCAGCACTGATCGGCGAGATATCATAATACCCCTGTAAGAATTTATTCCAAAAAGAAATATCTTCTCTTTCCAGTGTAAAAATAACTTGGTCTAATAATGGCAAAGTTTGACCTGCATTTTCTAATAAGCCTAGATCAATATCCTTTTGCTCACCAACACTTGGATAAAATTCTTCACGATAATTCGTGTTTTTTAATAAGGTCATTCTACGTTCTGGATTATTTTCACCCATCATAAAGGGCCCTGTGCCCACGGGATACCAATCCAGAGAAATATTATGTTCATTTAATCCAGGTTGCGCAAAAAATAATGCAGCCTCCCAGGGCATGGGTGAGAAAAATGGCATGGCCAACCAATATTGAAATTGCGGATATTTTCCTTTAATTCGAATGCGATAGGTATAACGATCAACAACTTTAGCCCCTTCAAAAGAGACATCACGCAAATCTTGTTCGTGGTTTTGCAAGCCCGCAGCTGATAATGCAGTTCTCAGTTCCGTTAAGCCCACAATATGTGCAGACATTAATCCATAAATAGGCGAACTCACAACGGGATCTGCCAAACGTTTTATTTGATAGACATAATCGTCTGCAATTAATTCTCTTGTGCCCGTTGATTTAAAATCGGACAAGACATGATAGCTTTCAGCTTCTTTTAAACTTAAATTAAGATATAGGGGCTTGCCATCAGCGTCAACTGCAAACGCTGGATGGTTTTGATACATAATGCCCGGTTTAATGTGTATTTCATATTCGCTATACGCAATGGCAGCAGCGGATGTATTGTCTTTCAGCTTTCTTCCTTTAGCATCAAAATAACTAATACTTGGCAGTTTTGCAGCCGTTAATGGCTCCAAGACATAGGGGCGTTTTAAATAATGGTATTGCAGGGGTGGCTCGTAGATTTGGCAAATCAGGGGCCATTCTGCTGCTGAATAAGAACGGGCAGGATCCAAATGCTTGGGGCGCTCAGTAAAGGGCATAAAAAGGGTATTGGATGTCGGATCGGTATTGGGATAGGGATCATTCCAGGCTTCTCCTTCACAGCCTGATAATAGCAATGCAGCTAACAATATAATAAATGGCATTTACATTCCCATATGTATATTCTTAATATATATCAAAGACTATGAAAGAAATCATGTACAACGCAAAGGAAACAAAAAATTAGCTATCAGAAACATGATGAAACACCCCCCCGCCGCCTTCGGCGTCGGCCCCCATCGAAGGTGGCGAACTGAAGTAAAGGTTAGCGTATAGAAGCGGGAACGTGGTTAGAGGTTAGCCTTGATTTTCGTTCGAGCTCTGGTACCAGGATTTGCAGTAAATCACACAATTTCGCTTCATCATAATGATCTGCTGCATCTTGAAGCGCATCTAATATTTTGATTAGGCCCTTTACCTCTAAATCCCTTGCAGAAGCACTTAAGATCTTTTCATGTACTGTAGGTTCTAAAGCTTCATGAGAATGAAAAAGTTCTTCATGTAATTTTTCACCCGCGCGTAATCCTGTATAACGAATGTCAATATCAACCCCCAATTTTTTACCAGACAAACGTATCATTTGTTCTGCTAAAAATCTAATTTTAATAGGCTCACCCATATCTAACACAAAAATTTCGCCCCCCTGTCCTAGGCTAAGTGCCTGTAAAATTAATTGACAAGCTTCCGGGATGGTCATAAAAAAACGGGTGATTTCTGGATGTGTCACGGTAATGGGCCCGCCTTTTTCCAATTGGGCTTTAAAAATAGGCACCACGCTGCCTGCCGATCCCAGCACATTACCAAACCTAACAGTTGTAAATTTGGTTAGCCCTAATCCATTAAAATGATGACAGACCATTTCCGTTGCCCGCTTGGTAGCGCCCATAATGTTACTGGGGTTAACGGCTTTGTCGGTGGACACCAACACAAAACGCGGCACACCATACTGTACCGCCAATTCAGCCACCATGCGCGTACCCAATATATTATTCACGATGGCTTCTCTGGGTAAAGTTTCGAGCAGAGGCACATGCTTATACGCTGCGGCATGAAAAATAATATCGGGCCTTTGCACAGATAATACGCGCAGAATGCCTACCTTATCGCAAATATCCATTAAATATTTTTCTAATCTGACTTCTGGAAAATCTTCTATAAATTCTTGTTCTAAGCTAAACAAATTAAACTCCGAGCGTTCAATCACAATCAAACGTTCTGGCTGTAACTTGGCAAGTTGTCTGCAAAGTTCAGAACCAATTGAGCCACCCGCCCCTGTCACCACAATACGTTTACCCTTAATGGCTTTGCCAATGGCGCCCCAATCTAAAGCGACCGGGTCTCGACCCAATAAATCTTCTAAAGAAACAGCCCGCAATAAATCTACCGTGACACGCCCAGCCACTAAATCGTTTATCGCCGGTAAGGTATGGACTTTACACTGTGTGCCTTCACAAAACTGCATAATACGTCGCATATCTTCCGCACGCGCCCGAGGTATGGCAATCATGATCAATGTAATATTATATTCCTTCACAATCTCCGGAATATCCTGACACTTACCCACCACCCGAATACCATGAACATCTTGTTTTTGTTTACTTGCCAGATCATCCACAAATACAACCGGCAGAAAATTACGCTCTCTATCTCGCAACAGATCGCGCACCAAACCTTCGCCTGCCCTACCTGCACCAATCACTAAGACGCGTTCACCCCCCTTTAAGGCACTTTTCCAAGATTTTTTTTCTTTTAAAAATCTGACGGCAAAACGTGAGCCCCCTAAAAAAAGCACCAATACCATGGCATAAATAGGTAAGACAGATCGGGGAAATCCGGATAAATGTCCCACTAAAAATAGCGCCAACAAGGTTAATCCACAACCAATGAATACGGCTTTAAAAATACGAATGAGATCTGGGATAGAGGCAAATTGCCAAATCCCTCGATACAATCCCACCGTCCAATACGCCCCCGTTTGTAACACAAGTAGCACCGGCAACATGGTAAGAGCCGCGGTGCATGCTTCACTTGGGATCCCGCTTAAGTTAAAACGCAAGTAATATGCGCCAAACCAAGCGAGTGGAATCACCAGCACATCATGTAAAATAGCCAAGCTTCGTCCACGAGAAATCATCCAGGTTGATAGTTTCATCCCTGTACTCCATCATGCAAACCTACATAGGTTGCTTCAGATCTCGCCTTAGAGATCGGTTTTAGTTTCTCAATATACACATGGAGGATAAATAATAGAACCAGCACCAGCACTAAAATAGGACATAATTTGTCGGGATATTGTCTTCCTATCAAAGCCAAACCTGCTAACAAAGTGTTAAGGCCTGCAACCCAACATAATATCGT
Organism: uncultured Legionellaceae bacterium; assembly: GCA_964498615.1. Classification (GTDB taxonomy): domain Bacteria; phylum Pseudomonadota; class Gammaproteobacteria; order UBA6186; family Azoamicaceae; genus CAWARU01. Next base: position 8,066 of record CAZCHZ010000037.1, read on the forward strand.
GATGGGTTTGAAACCCGCTTGATGCAAACGTTGATAGGCATGATCGCGATGTGCAGTGGCCCAATGTTTTTTCAACCAAATACGTTGTATTAAAGTGACCGTTGCATCCCACCAGAAAAGTGCGTAGACAATTAACCAACAGGCAATGGGAATATCGTCGATGAGACTTCCCAAAAGAGCAAGACTAGCAATCAAAAAGCCTAAGGTATAACTGCCCACATCGCCCATAAATACTTTTGCGCGTGGCCAGTTCCAAATCAAAAATCCTAAAACACTTGCACACATGCCAAAGGCAATATAAGCGATAGAAAAATCCTCTGCCTGTAAGAAAAATATTCCCCCTGTGCCTAAAACAAATAAGTCTTCGAGCCCTGCCAAGCCATCAATGTCATCCATCAAATTATATAAATTGGTAGACCAGACAATTGCTAATAGGGCAAAAGGCACCGTTAAGTAAGCATAGGAAATTTTCAGATTTTCCCAGAAATATAAAACAGGGCTGGCATCTAACATCAACACAAAGCCTAAGGCGATACAAAGCTGTATAAGAAGGCGTCTTCTGGCAGAAATGCCTTTAACATCATCCCAATAGCCTAAAGCGGCCATGCACAATACTGCAGGCAAGAATAGCGCCAATATTTTGGCTCTTATCAACCCTAGACCCGTGCCCAAAATCAAGCCCCCTATCCATACGCCCACAAAGACCATTCCTGCCCCCCTAGGCACAATACCTTGATGGGAGCTGCGATTGTTGGGCACATCCACAATCCCTCTCTTAAGGGCATAATGGCGAAATACAGGGACTAATAGTAGTGAGGCCAGGAATAGCACTGCCCATATAGATTCAAAAGATAACAATATTGAGTTACTCAACTTAGCATGCATCCACCTTGCTTTTAAGCTGGGTATTATAGCATTCCTAGGGCCGTCAGGTCTTTATGCTTTTTCCCTGCCTCTAAAAACTTAGGACTTGACAAAACGAGTCAGAATGTGGTACATGTACATATAAGTTCTTATTAATTTTTAGGGAGTTGTATATGCAATCAATATCTTACACAGCTGCCAGATCTCATTTGGCTTCCACCATGGAGCAGGTCTGCGAGGATCACGCACCCATTGTCATTATTCGTTCGAACAAAGAGCCTGTTGTCATGGTTTCCCTGGCGGACTTTGAGTCTATTATGGAAACCAATTACCTGCTATCTAGTCCTGCGAATGCCAAAAGAATTATGCAGGGAATCGAAGAATGTGAAACCTTAATTAAGAAGAAAGATAAAGATTAATGCTATCCGTAGAATTTATGAGCCCGGCAAAAGAAGACAGGGCTTATTGGAAAAAAACCAATGCTGCTATCTATAAACGTATCGATAAATTGATTGATGCAATTAGACAAAATCCCTTTGCCGGGATAGGGAAACCAGAGCCGTTGAAATTTCAACAAGCAGGATATTGGTCTAGACGCATCGACAGGGAACATAGAATTGTTTATAAAGTGCACAAAGATGCAGTGTATATAATCCAGTGTCGCTATCATTATAGATGATTCCTTGAATATACCCGCAAATCTATGTATTTTCCAATATATAAGTTAGGTGTGTTGACTTATAATGAATATGGTGAGACAATGTTTTAATATACAAACAAATTTATACATCACATAAAACACGAGGAGTTGAATGATGGCTACCAACAACTTAGAAATGAATCCAGCAGAAGGTTTGCGTGTCAAAAAACTTATTCGTGATTTACCCTCACAAGCAATTAAATTTCTAAAAGCGCAAGGATTTAATGAAAATGATTCTATTAACAAACGTCTCACCA
>CAZCHZ010000038.1:0-9705 GCA_964498615.1 uncultured Legionellaceae bacterium
TCTTCAAATTTGGCAAATCCCTTAATGGAGCCCATGGATGGTGTACATCGTGAAGATGTGCGTGCAAGTTTGGCTAAAAATATGGAAAGTTTACCCGATCGTGAGCGCCTGGTCTTAAAGCTTTATTATGATGATGAATTAAATTTACGCAAAATAGGGGAAGTGTTGGGTGTCAGTGAATCTCGTGCCAGTCAAATTCATGCCCAAGCTATGGCAAGGTTGCAAGCGCGTTTTAGAGCCTGGAGCGCCTAAAAAGATTTGCACAAGTATTCATACATCGCATCATAAATCCTTGAAATATTGTTGACATTTTATCAGCCAAACTTTCTTTAAAAACATAATTGACTTCATAAATATCGGCATTTTGAGATTTCTTTAAAAGATAATCGTCGCTTGTGATTAATTCATCTACTAATTTAAGATTAAGGGCCTGTGTTCCATACCAATGTTCGCCGGTTGCCAGTTTTTCCATATCAAGTTGGGGTCTGTGTTCTAAAACGAATTGTTTAAATAAATCGTGTGTTTCTTGAATTTCTTCTGTAAATTTCTTGCGATCTTTATCTGTGTTTTTACCGAGCATCGTGACGGTTGTTTTATATTCTCCTGCCGTAAATTGTTCAATATCTACATTATTTTTTTCAAGCAAGCGGTGAAAATTAGGTATTTGTGCAAACACGCCAATCGAACCCACAATTGCAAAGGGGGCCGCAATGATGGTTTCTGCAACCGATGCCATTAAATATCCGCCGCTGGCGGCTACCAAGTCAACACTGGCAGTTACTTTCAAATGCTTGTCTCTTAGCCGTTTAACTTGCGAAGCTGCAAGTCCATAGTTATGGACAATGCCACCAGGGCTATCGATCATCAGCAACACTTCATCTTGGGGTTTGACAACGGTGAGAACGGCGGTAATGGCTTCCCTTAGGTTATCAACAGCTGAAGCATGGAGATCGCCTTCAAACTTTAATAAAAAAAGACGAGGACGCAAGGGGGCTTCCATTAAGCCTTGCTTTATGCGTTTTTTCTCAAGCTTGGCATTTTGCTTTTCTTCTTGTTTTCTTGTTTTTTTCAAAAGTTTCCTTTCTTCTGCACTCAAAATTTCCTGTTCTAAGGCTTTTTGCATTAACTCAAATTTTTCATTGATTTTATCTATCTCTATTGTTTCATCATCGCGCGAACGTGTGCTCAAGGCCAGCCCAAGACCTAAGAGGGCCAAGCCAATGAGGATAAAAATGGTCAATAGTTTAGCAGCAAATAGCCCGTAATTAAAAAAGAAATCGTTCACGAGTTTTGAAGACCCCTTACACTATGTTTAAATATGATAGTCTAGCGATTCAGTGATAAATAGCAAGGGGGCTGTAAGTGATTGCCATAGAGGGTTTGAGTGCTAAGCGCCGGGGAAGAACATTATTTAGTAATTTAACTTTTTCGCTTAGGGCTGGCACTTGGCTTTGCATCAGGGGCGCAAATGGTTGCGGCAAAAGTACTTTATTAAAAATGCTGATAGGCTTGTTTCCCTCATCAGCAGGAAATTGCCTAGGGCCTATCACATTTATAGGACACAAAACGGGTTTGCAATTACGTTTAAACCCTCTTGAAAATTTACAATGGTTTGTAGGTATACAGCAAGGTAAATCCATGTGTCCGCTGCAAGCACTGACAATCTTGGGCTTAAAAAATGAAGCAAGGATCCCTTGCGAATTATTATCTTATGGACAAAGGAAACGTGCGGCACTCGCAAGATTACTTATACATAAAGGAAAGACTTGGGTTTTAGATGAACCTTTGGATGGATTGGATGAAGCAGGGATCGAGATATTTACATGTATGCTAGAAACACATCTTGCAGATGATGGAAGGGCTATTATTGCTAGTCATACAGCTGTTCATGCGGATGCATTAAGAGCCCCTGCAGAAATCATTACATTGGGAAATATCTCATATGTTCAATAGTCTTTGTACCATCGTGGTACGTGATGTAAAAGTATATGCAAGAAGTTTAGGGGAAACATTTTTGTTGTTGGTATTTTTTTGTATGGTGACCAGTCTTTTTTCAATGATTTTAAAGTTACCTCAGACAATGTTTAGAGAATTCGCGCCAGGCATTATATGGGTGTCTGTCCTGCTTTCAAGCATGCTGTCTTATGAAATGCTCTATCGCTTAGAATCGGAAGAAGACAGCATGTTGCAGCTCTTCTTAAGTCCTTTTCCCTTGTCTTTATTATTATTTGGCAAAGCCCTGGCACATTGGGTGTGGACAGGATTGCCTTTAAGCATCATCGCGCCCTTGCTGGGTGTGGCTTTTGGATTGTCGATTTCTGGGATCCTGGCCTTAATATTCAGTTTAAGCTTGGGCACACTCATTTTAAGTTTTATTGCCATCATTGGAGTGGGTTTGACATTTAGTTTGCAAAGAGGCGGATTATTGCTGACGTTATTGTTAATCCCCTTGATGATGCCAGTGTTATTATTAGGCGTCACAGCAGTGATGTCAGCAGAAGAAGGTTCTGCAAACCTCGCAGAAATGGCATTACTCGCTGCATTATTATTGTTCACGGGCAGTTTTTCCTCTATTGCAGCTGCTGCTGCTTTTCGTGCAGGTGTGCATTAATGATGCATTTTACATTCGCCAAGCCTTTCAAATTACATTTGCTATCTACAAAACATTGCTATGTTTTTTTAGGTAAATGTCTGCCTTGGTTTGTTATCATTACTGTGCTTGCTTTTGGATATGGTTTGCTAGGAGGATTATACTGGGCGCCAACGGATGCGAAGCAAGGTGAAGCCTTTCGGATCATCTATGTACATGTTCCCAGTGCTATTTTGTCGCTGTCTGTTTACAGCATTATTTTTTTGGGATCTGTTATTTATCTCGTATGGCGAATAAAAGTTGCAGATATTATTTGCCGTGTCACAGCGCCCCTAGGAGCAAGCTATACCTTGATTGCCTTGTTGACAGGCGCCATATGGGGCAAGCCCATGTGGGGCACTTTTTGGATTTGGGATGCACGTTTAAGTTCTGAATTGATTTTATTATTTTTATATTTAGGATATATGGCTTTGCGCTCTGCTATCGAAGAACCGCTTGTTGCGGCACGTCTTTGTAGTATTTTTGCAATCATAGGGATGATAGACATCCCGATAGTGCATTTTTCTGTAGAATGGTGGAATACCCTGCATCAAGGACCCAGCATCATAAAATTTGCAAAACCTAGTATTGCTCCGGAAATGCTATATCCTTTACTTTCTATGATCATTGCTTTTGGATTTTTCTATCTTATGATATTGTGTATTCGAACGCGTACGGAGATTTTAAAATATGAATAATTATGCTATGTATCTCTGGTCCGCCTTTATTTTGACAGGCTGTATATTATTATGGAATTTAATTTATGTCCTCTTAGAAGCGCATCAAGCACGTCGTTATCAAATGCATCATGAACATTCATCATAAAAGACGCTTGTTTTTTGTTTTACTTTTGATGGCAACATCGAGTCTTGCCATTGGGTTTGTTTTGTATGCATTAAGACAAAACATCAATGTATTCTATACTGCAACTCAACTAAAACAAAATGAAATAAAATCCAAATATTTTCGTTTGGGGGGTTTGGTTGTCAAAGGCAGTATTCGCCGTGAAGGCCTAAAGGTAAGATTTGAGGTGAGCGACTTTGAAAATGCTTGCGAAATAGAATATGTGGGCATTTTGCCAGACTTGTTTAAAGAAGGACAGGGTGTGATAGCAAAAGGAACATTATTGTCTTCGGGAGTTTTCAAAGCCGATGAGATTTTAGCCAAACATGATGAAAATTATATGCCACCAGAAATGAAAACCCTAAAAACAGCGAAAGTAAATTAGTCATGATGCCGGAGCTGGGATATTTTGCGTTAATCTTGGCACTCTGCTTGTCTCTGGCAGGGGCAGTGCTGCCTTGGATTAATATAAGCAATATCCGCCTTGAACTTGCGCGTCCTCTTGCTTTGGGACAAACATTTTTTGTGATATTGAGCATTTTATGCTTATGGTATGCATTTGTAAATAACGATTTTTCAGTTGTGTATGTGGCGAGAAATTCCAATTCAAGTTTACCCTTGATATATAAAATCACAGCACTTTGGGGTGCTCATGAAGGATCTTTATTACTCTGGCAAAGTATTTTAAATTGCTGGATGCTCATGTTTTGTTTGCGCTCTAGACAATATCCCTTGGCATTTGTCGCAAAAGTACTTGGCGTGTTAAGCATCATCAGCGCTGGGTTTTTATTATACATCATTACTGTTTCGAATCCTTTCCTACGCTATTTGCCGCATTTCCCAATCGAAGGTCAAGATTTAAATCCCTTGCTACAAGATCCGGGCTTAATTATTCATCCGCCCTTATTATATATGGGCTATGTAGGATTATCTCTGCCCTTTGCCTTTGCGCTGGCAAGTCTTTTGATGCATAACTTTGAAACACGATGGGTAACTTGGGTACGGACCTGGGTACTCTGGGCATTTAGTTTTTTAAGTATTGGCATCGCACTTGGCAGTTGGTGGGCCTATTATGAATTGGGTTGGGGAGGATGGTGGTTTTGGGATCCTGTTGAAAATGCCTCTATCATGCCTTGGTTAATAAGCATTGCGCTTATCCATAGCCTGATAGTGAGCGATAAAAAACAAATCTTACAGGCCTGGACAATATTATTAGCCTTACTGGGTTTTGCGCTCAGCTTATTGGGCACTTTTTTGGTGCGATCAGGTGTGCTCACTTCTGTTCATGCTTTTGCAAGCGATCCTAGCCGGGGATTATTTATTTTAATATTTCTGGGCGTAGTGATAGGTGGCGCGCTTTTGGTGTATGCAATAAAAGCACCGCATATTTTTAAATATAGCCCACTTGAACCCTATTCTCGCGAAACTTTATTATTATTAACAACGGTGTTTTTAAGTGTGGCAACCTTTAGTATTTTACTTGGCACGCTTTATCCCTTATTCATAGATGTGTTCATGAATAGAAAAATTTCTGTCGGCTTTCCCTATTTTAATACAATTTTTATTCCCTTAATGATGCCAATATTATTAATGTTGCCATTGGGACCCTTTACGCGTTGGGGTGCCAATCATCCTGCAACTGTCTTGAAGCAATTCAAACAAGTTTTCTTTGCTAGCATTGCCTTAGGTTTTGTTATGCCCCTATTGTTTATGCATCAGTTTATGGTCTCTGTCATCATTGGCGTTTCATTAGCGGCATGGTTAGGTTTAGGCACCCTACTGCGTGCCATGTATAAAATACGTCAAGAGGGCATTCGCAACGTGTCTTTGGGTGCATGGGGAATGTTAACGGCACATTTTGGGGTCGCTGTCTTGGTGCTGGGCATTACTTTGGTATCTCATTTTGATATTGAAAAAGAAGTGCACATTAAAGTAGGTGATACCGTCAGTTTGCAAGATTATCGCATTCAATTAGAAAAAGTGATATCAACAGAAGGCAGTAATTATGTTGGCTATCAAGCCAGATTTAATCTGCATCATAAGGCGCAGCATATCAGTATGCTCTATCCAGAAAAACGTCGCTTTGTTGCCAGTAATATGAACATGACAGAAACGGCAATTGATCCCGGCATTTTTCGGGACATTTATATTTCACTCGGAGAACGTCTCGAAGATGGTTCTTGGCTGGTTAGGATTTACTATAAACCCTTTGTCCGCTGGATTTGGGCGGGGTTGATGTTGATGGCCATCGGCGCAATAATCGCGGCTTGTAAAAAGCCACGTAAGGCATCCACATGAATTGTTTAATATCGGATACTGGAACGCCCCCTTTGAGAGAAGTAGTGAGTATTGTGTTGGTTCCTGGAACGCCCCCTTTGAGGGGGGCAGCGAGCGAAGCTCGCGGGGGGTGTTGTTGTTTTAGCGACGTCATGTGTTGTAAACATCCCCCCGTCGCCCTTCGGGCGCCGGCCCCCTTCAAAGGGGGCATTCAATTTTTTGATCATAAAACCGAATTGGAATGAACATGAAATTTTCTATTTCCTATATTCTTCCTTTAGGTTTTTTTATCACCTTATCAATTTTATTATGGAAAAGCCTGTCTTTTGATCCTGCCGATTTACCCTCAACGCGCATTAATCAAACGGCGCCCACATTTGCCTTTTCTACTTTAAATGAAGACACTATTGTAACCGAAAATATTTTTAATGGTCGCATAACCTTGCTAAATTTCTGGGCAACTTGGTGCACCACCTGCAAACAAGAGCATGCATTTTGGATGACGCAGGCAAAGCAATTTTCACCCCATTTGCAATTGATTGGTGTAAATTATCATGATGAAGATCCCTTAGCTTTGAGATGGCTTGCGACTTATGGCAATCCCTTTGGAATTATCATTAAAGATCCCTTGGGACGTTTAGGCATGGATTGGGGAGTGAGAGGTACACCAGAAACTTTTTTGATAGATCAAAAAGGGATTGTCAGATATCGTCATCAAGGGCCGATAGACGATATTGCTTGGACAACCATTTTATTGCCACTTATCCAAACCTTAGAGAAGTATTAATATGTCAGAAACAATATTGTTTAATAAAATCACCAAAGAATTGCGCTGTACTGTGTGTCAGCATCAAACTTTGGCAGATTCAGACACGCCGCTTGCTGTAAACTTGCGCCGAGAAATTTTTGAACAAGTGCATGCAGGAAAAACTGAAGCAGAAATTCTACATTTTGTGACACTGCGTTACGGGGATTTTGTTTTATATCGACCACCCTTAAGAACAGATACTTATCTACTGTGGTTTGGGCCATTATTAATATTAATATTTGGTATTTTACTTGTCATTAGGCAATGCAAAAAATCATGCTAATATTATTTTGGGTATTAACCGGAATCCTTATTATTTGTGCTTTTGGATTTATCCTACCCTGGATTCAAGGTTGGCGGATAAAAATATTCATGTGTACTTTATTAACTTGCATTAGCTATATACTTTATCTTAATCTTGGTCGAGGCCTGGCTTTAATAGAATATTATTCAGAGCAGGGCGAAGATATACGATTCAAACAAACAGAAATGCGCCCCTTACTTACAACACTGCATAAAAGAGAGTTTCTTCTACGTCAGCGTATAGAAGAGCGACCAGATGATGTAGATGCAAAATGGCAGTTGATGGAAGTTTTGGGTATCAAGGCCTTAGAAGCAGGTCAGCTTGCAGAAGCGCAGCAATATTGGGACTTAAGTCTTAAATTGATGCCAGAAACGGCAGATAGACAAGTTTTTCGCGGTAGGATTTTGCGTTTAAAAGAGCGTGTGGATGCACAATAAAAACAAGTATTTTCTTTTTCTTGTCCGTTAAGGGAACTTGTGGATTGCCTTAATGGTCTACCTAAAAGCAAAAAGAATTACCTTAATATGATGGGGGTACTTACACATGAGCAAGCAACCAAAATCTAAAGAAGAAATACTACAAGATATTTTAAAAGATGTTGCTGCATTTAAAAGTGCTGTGGCACGATGCAGGTACGAGATTTCAAAAGAATTGGGTCAAAATTTAGAGGGCAGTCTTCAGGCAGCCGCTGATTGGTTTTTTGAAGAAAGAGGAACTCCTCTCTCTCCAATCAAAGTTCATAAATTTTTTGATATCGCAGAGCAACATTTAAAGGCTGTTCAGCAAGCTCTAGTTGTAGTTCAGAGGGCTCCAACAAAAGCAAATGTGGAAGCTTTGATGAGAGAAGTGACGCGCGCTCATGAAGACACAACGCAATACACAAGAAATATATATGATGTGTCGGAGGAGCTAGCTGCTCTTGAAGCTCAGGATAACCAATGGTATAAGTTGACAACCGCTGTCACTCGTTTTTTTGAAGATTTAGGAGCTAGGCTTAAGGCACTATTCCTTCCTTCAAAAAAAGAAGATAAAGCTTTTAAGGAAGCATTAAATAAAAATATAAAAGTCCAAGGCATGATATATGATACCACTACAACAATGTATGCATCATTTGGTAAGCAAATAACAGACATAGAAAAAGTTACACAGAGCGTCCGAGATCATGCTATGCAAACCGCAAAGGATATAAGTAAAAAAAGTAAAAAGCTTGATGCTGATACAACAGCTATGTTAGACGCAAGGCAGGAGGCACGTGAGCTTAGATCGCGATCCAAGATCCAACCACCGCTAGAGATTAGACAAGCATCATTGTCTCAAGAACGAGAGGAGGAGCAACGACGATTGCAGAAAAATAGACAACGACAAGCGCTAGAACAGCAGCAACAGACAGAGGAGCAAGAAAGGAAGCAGCGGCAAGAAAAGCGAAAGGAACACAGACAACAAAAGCATGAAGAGATAAGACGTAAATGGTTTCCAAAAGGCGGGTCAAAAAGCGGGAAAACATAAAAAGAGAAGAGCACTTGCCCTCTAAAAAGGTGTAGTTACATTTAGTGTACTTACTCCGTCCACTTTAAATTCAATTAATTTTGTGCGATAATGTAACATTATTTTATAAATTATGGAGATTATCTTATGTCTACTTTACCAGCAGAAACTAAAGAACATGCGGAAGCAAACCAGGCCTCATTAGCACCGCCCGTGACAGAATTGCCACCCCAATCGGCCCCGGTTTATTATGTAGTGCCTGTCTCAACGCTCGTAGAGCAAAATACATGGCAAGCTTATCGAATTAGAGATCTAGCAATGGAAAACAAACAACTTAGTGAGCGTTTGCATGTGCAGGCAGAAACGATACAAACGCAGCGAACAGCTATTGAAACAATCAACCGAGATTTTCCAGAACTTGGAACTGGACCTCAAGACTCGACTCTTCTGAATATCACGAGAGAGCGTAACAGCTATTTGGAAATGGTACAAAAGCTGGAAAGTGAGTTACATATTTGTCGAGCTTACTTGAGCTCGGCTCAACAAACAATAGTACAAAAAGATCAATTGCTACAACAATATAGTATGACCATTTCTGCGCTCCAGCAGGAAAAGCAGTCGCTGCAAGAGGACGGAATTTTTAAAGATAGCATTATAGAGCAATTGTGCATAAAACGGTATGGGAGTCCAGAGGCTGAAGGAAGCGTAGAAACTGAAACTTCAGCGTCAACAGAAATGTCGGAAGAGAGTGGTTGGAGTCAGCATGAACAATCGATTATGAGAAGTTTGGATTTAGATTCAGATCCTGGTTCCCATGAAACCGATGTTAGTAGAACGTATCTTCCGATGAGTAGAGAAAGCAGTGCGATTGCTAACAATAGTTCTGCTGCGACTCCAAGGCCTGTCGCTACACGACAAGCATTAAAGCATTAAAATGAATGAATTACCTGTTACCATGAAGATGTCTATCATGCGGTTCATGGTCTCAGGTATTGGTTTCATTGTATAGCTACATGTCTTGTATTTATTTGCTATTTATGTTGTGATATCACTTATGGTAAATTTTTATCAATTTTCAAATATTTTTAGCGACATTGTTGGAATGTGCGGTGTGGTACTCATATTATGGTGGTACTTCCAGCTACAAACCGACAGATGTAAATCCACAGACTTACGCTTTTCTTTAGGAAACGCCTGTGGATCAGTGTGTTTGTTATATTCTCTGCTCTATAATTGGAATTTACCCACCGTGATGATTGAATGTTCTTGGTTAGCGATTAGCCTATATGGAGTGTTTAAGGCCCTATTTAAGATAAGGACCTTTTCCTTCTAATTGGTCTTTTGTTTTCGATAGAGCTG
>CAZCHZ010000039.1:0-9639 GCA_964498615.1 uncultured Legionellaceae bacterium
TGATTTGCCAATCGTTAAAGATTATATGACAGCACTTAAGCTATGTCCTATTACCCAAATTCCGGGTTCAAAGTACGATGCGCCTATCCATGTTGCAGCAAGGCACGGCAGTATGCAATCAATGCGATATTTTATACAAGATCTGAAAGCAGATCCAAAATGCGATACGATAGGTAGAAGAAATACGACACTTGAAGAAGCGATCATTGCAGGTCAAACGAAGATGGTTGGTTACCTTTTAAAAGAAACCACTTGCAGAGAAAATTTCAAGCCTGAGGAGGCTTTATATTGCGCGATGCAGTCTGTAAAGGTAGACATTGTAGCCTATCTTTTGGAAAAATTTGCAATTACAAAGGCACAAATTAGAAATGCCCATGCACACTGGAAAAAAAATCTTTATTCTACCAATTATGTGCCTCGACAAGCGGAATGTGAAAAAATTGCAAACTTATTAAAGCAGGCTTACAATGCTATAGCAGCCTCAGAAAAAATGCGAAAATTGCAAGATATAAAAGAACAAGAAGAAGCAAACGCTACGCGATCTCTTGTGCCAGGGTATGCAGCACAACAAGGGAGATCAGTTTCTCAAACTCATGCAGATGCTAACAGGGATAATGTTTCAAGTATAGTTAGACAGAGAAATTCAGCTGTACCTCTTTTGTAAACTGTGGGGTCAGGCGCCAACCCGTAACAAACATAATGTTTCATTATAGGTTGGCGTCAGACACCTTTGACCTTAATCACTTTTTAGCTTTTCTTTTCAAGCTATGATCTTGAGACAAATCGTCAATCATTTTTTTAAAGTTTTCTAAGTATGCTGCTGCAACATCAAGTTCACTTGGTTTTAATCCTTTAATTATACCGGCGCAAGCTTGTACTTCCTCTTGATTATAGTCATTAGGATTTACATTTAGTGCCAGAAGTTGAATATCGAGCTGTTTTTCAAATTCGCTTGTAACAACAATACCCAACCTACCAAAAAACCCTCTTTGTTCGGGTTTCTGTAATTGTTTCTTCAGTAACCAAAGTAATCCTCTCACAATTTTTGCTGCTTCTTCAGGCTTCATTTCTCCTGCCTGTATTTTTTTCATAGCTTCTTCACTTATTTTAATCAAAAGGTCATTTTGAAATATCCTGTCTGGGTGGGTATCATCATCGGGTTCACGATCCGGATGCTTTGAAGAAAGCATCATACTTATTTTAGCTTTAAGTCTTGCCCGTTCTTCTGCCCTGGCAACGCGTTTATCTAATACTACTTTATATTTATTATGTACTTCTAATAAGGGCAACAGGGCTTGCATTGCTTTCATCTTTTTTCTCATCGCATCCGCTCGGATAGCAAAACCTTCTGATTCGCCCTCAAGCCTCTTTGTTGCCGCTAAGTTTTTAAGCTTCTCATGTTCCGCCGGGTAGTTTTCTTTTGTCACTTTTAATTTTTGTCCATCCTCATCTTTAAGTCCATCCACATATTGATGAAGTTCTTTTAATGCAGGCCATCTATCCTCCATTCCAATCATTTCTTTTTCCATAGCCGAACCACCAGCATATGGAAGACCCCATGCATCACTTGTAAGGTTTTTAATGTATTGTGGTACTATCATGAAGTAATCATGCCAAATATTGTAGATATGGTTGCCTAACTCCCTTGCATGTTCTGAAAAAAAATCAAAGGTTTTAACAGGATTTTCACTAATATATTTCAATAATGCTTCAAGGTTCCGAATACGATCGGTGACTTCATGTTCTCTATCGTTGATGATTGCCCACGCTGCCTTAACATCAAATTTTGGTGTAGACATAATCTATCCTCCAGAAAATAAACTTATCGGCAATAGCGCCAAATGTTATCATTTCACTTTACAAGGTGCTTCGATATCCACCTTCAACTCCCCATCTTCAACGTGTACTGCAACACGTCCTCCTTCAATCAGGGTGCCAAAAAGTAATGCGTTGGCCAGAGGTTTTTTAAGTCTGTCTTTAATGAGGCGGGCCATGGGGCGGGCGCCCATTTGCCTGTCGTAACCATGAGAGGCAAGCCAATCTCGCGCTTCGTCATCCACTTCTAAAACAACTTGTTTTTCTTCTAAACGATTTTGTAATTCAGTTAAGAGTTTTTCGACAATTAAATCGATGGCAGCGGGTTCTAAAGGCTTAAACTGAATGACGGCATCTAGACGATTACGAAATTCTGGAGAAAAACGTTTTTTAATGACGCCAATACCATCGCTTGAATGATCTTGTTCTTTAAAGCCCATAGATGATCTCACCATGTCTTCTGCACCTGCATTGGTGGTCATCACCAAAATGACATGCCTAAAATCGGTTTTACGACCATTGCTGTCGGTAAGCGATCCATGATCCATCACTTGTAATAAGAGGTTATAAACATCTGGATGAGATTTTTCGATTTCATCTAATAACAGAACACAATGCGGATGTTTATTGACAGCATCTGTCAACAAACCTCCTTGATCAAATCCTACATATCCCGGAGGCGCGCCTATTAACCGAGAAATGGTATGGCCTTCCATATATTCAGACATATCAAAGCGTAATAATTCTATCCCTAGAAGATGCGCTAATTGTTTAGTCACTTCTGTTTTACCTACCCCTGTTGGACCTGCAAAGAGAAAACTGCCCACAGGGCGTTCAGGATCGCCTAAACCAGAACGGCCCATCTTCACAGAATCCGCAAGGGCTTCAACAGCTTCGTCTTGACCAAAAATCACTAATTTTAAATCGCGTTCTAAATTTTTGAGTGCATTTTTATCAGAGACCGAGACTGATTTTTCAGGTACTCGGGCCATTTTGGCCACGATTCTTTCAATATCGCTGACGCCAATTAATTTTTTACGCTTATTGGTAGATAAAAGTCTTTGATAGGCACCGGCTTCATCCACCACATCAATGGCTTTATCAGGCAAGAAACGATCTGAAATATATCTCTCTGCCATGGTGGCAGCCGCACGCAATGCTGCAAAAGAATAACGCACACCATGATGTTTTTCAAAACGTTCGCGTAAGCCTTTTAAAATATGAATGGTTTCATCTACCGTGGGTTCTCTGACATCAATTTTTTGAAAGCGCCGCGCTAAAGCCCGATCTTTTTCAAAAATGCCACGATATTCCTGAAATGTCGTTGATCCAATACATTTGAGATCGCCTGAAGCAAGCAAAGGCTTAATAAGATTAGAAGCATCCATGACACCACCAGAGGCCGCACCTGCCCCAATAATGGTATGAATTTCATCAATAAATAAAATTGCACCTGACTGACGTCTTAATTGTTGCAACAAAGCTTTTAGCCGTTTTTCAAAATCACCCCGGTATTTTGTGCCTGCTAAGAGAGAACCTAAATCCAGCGCATATAATGTACTGTGTTTTAAAGTTTCTGGTACATTACCTTCGATGATTAATCTTGCCAATCCTTCGACAATCGCCGTTTTACCAACACCTGCTTCTCCCACAAACAAGGGATTATTTTTACGACGACGACATAAAATTTGCACTAAGCGTTGAATTTCATCCTCTCTGCCCACCAAGGGATCAATCTTGCCCGATTTTGCAATAAGATTTAAATTGCTGGCAAAACTTTCAAGTGGGCTTCTAATTAAAGAATCACCGCCAGATTCATCTTCCGGTTGGACAGGAATATCCATTTCCTCTTGTGGTTCCACTTTGTTATTTCCTTGTGAAAGATAATTAATGACATCCAAACGCGAGACATTTTCTTTTTTCAGAAAATAGACCGCTTGACTTTCTTGTTCACTAAAAATGGCTGCTAAAACATTGGCACCTGTGACCTCATCTTTGCCTGCTGATTGGACATGAAACACTGCACGTTGTAGGACACGTTGAAAACCTAAGGTAGGTTGTGTTTCACGATGAATATCTGTTCCGGGAATGAGTGGCGTTGTTTCATCAATAAAGGCATTCAATTCAGCCCTTAAACTTTCGATGTTGACATGACTTGCTTGTAATACTTCTAATGCTGGTAAATTATCGAGTAATGCTAAGAGCAAATGCTCAACGGTCATAAACTCATGACGTCTATCTCTGGCCCACTTAAATGCAAGATTTAAAGTAAGCTCTAATTCCTTACTTAACATAAGAGGTCATCTCCACTACTGCTTCTTTACTGCCGCAATTTATTTGAGGTCTATATTCCAAGCGTAGTAAAATTTCTCACATCCTGCTAAAGATATGCTAATCAAGACCTATGTCTCGACAATATTGACAAAATCGGTATACTTATTTTAAGTCGTTGTTTTGTAAAGGAATGTAAGTATGGCAACTGGTACTGTGAAGTGGTTTAACAACCAAAAAGGCTTTGGTTTTATTTGTTCAGAAGAGGAAGGCGAGGATATTTTTGCGCATTATTCCGCCATTGACATTAGTGGATATAAAACTTTAAAGGCAGGACAAAAAGTCAGCTTTGAACTTAATCAGGGGCCCAGGGGCAAGAATGCTGTGTCTATCCGTCCAATCGAGGTGCCAGCAGCCTCTGAAGCCTAAAATGCGCTACATTGCCTGAATAATAGCCTCTCCAAACCCAGAGGTAGAAACCAGGGTGCCTCCCTGCATTTGACGCTCAAGATCATAGGTCACTGTTTTATCCATAATTGCCTTTTCAATCCCTCTGATGATATTGTCCGCGGCACGCACCCATCCTAAATGACGTAACATCATTTCCGCTGACAAGATAAGTGAACCTGGATTGACACGATTTTGACCTGCATATTTAGGTGCTGTTCCATGGGTAGCTTCAAAAAGTGCGACAGTATCTGATAAATTTGCACCCGGCGCCATACCCAATCCCCCCACTTCTGCAGCAAGTGCATCAGAAATATAATCTCCATTTAAATTTAAAGTAGCGATAACGCTATAATCGCTGGGACGAAGTAAAATTTGCTGTAAAAATGCATCTGCAATCATATCGTTAATAATAATTTCCTGATCGGTTTTAGGATTGCGGATCACTTGCCAAGGACCTCCTTGATAGGGAAGGGCCGCAAAATTTTTCTTAGCAAGATCATAGCCCCATTCTTTAAAGGCGCCTTCGGTAAATTTCATAATATTTCCTTTATGCACCAAAGTGACTGTTGAGCGATTGTTATCAATTGCGTATTGAATAGCCTTTAAAACTAATCGTTCTGTTCCAGGCTTGGAAACCGGCTTAATACCAATCCCACAATGTTCTGGAAATCGAATTGCTTTAACATGCATGTCTTCTTGCAAAAATCGAATGACTTTTTTTGCTTCTACGCTGTCTGCCGGCCATTCTATGCCCGCATAAATATCTTCAGCGTTTTCTCTAAAAATCACCATATCAATTAATTCAGGGCGCTTCACAGGGCTTGGCGTGCCCTTGAAATAACGCACTGGTCGTAAACAAACATATAAATCTAAACGCTGTCTTAAAGTGACATTGATTGAACGGATCCCCCCACCCACAGGTGTTGTGAGTGGTCCTTTAATCGAAACCTTAAATTCCTCAAGCACCTTGAGAGTTTCTTCAGGTAACCAGGCATCTTTGCCATAGACTTTTGTCGCTTTTTCGCCTGCATAGGCTTCCATCCATTGGATCGATTTTTTTGTACCGAAAGCTTTTTCCACAGCCGCATCGACAACATTTTTCATGACTGGCGTAATATCAACACCAATACCATCACCTTCAATATAGGGAATAATAGGATGATCCGGTACAACCAGAAAGCCATCTGACCCAACTTTGATTTTTTCACCCGTTTTTGGTAGCACAACCTTTTGATATGCCATATTATTTCCTCCTCTGCCGTCATCCCCGCGCAAGCGTTTCTGTCATCCCCGCGAAAGCGGGGATCCAGGTTATAATGTACTGGATTCCCGCTTTCGCGGGAATGACGTTAAGACATTCACGTGAATGACGAAGTCGTCAGTATACCAAACCTATTCTATGATATAGAATGCAGGATCATTTTAAATGTGACGAGATGGTTGGCGATATGTCGAAAAAAAATATTATTTATGGGGTAATTGCGGCACTACTGCTGGCCAATCCTCTTCAAGCTCTGGAGCCTGCAAAAAAACCGCTTGCCAAAAAAGCACCTACTGCTACTGTAAAAGTGACTGTAGCCAAAGTTCCTAAAGCCAAAGTAGGCCCTGAAGAAACTGCCAGAGCCCGTTTCCTACACGCTGAATCTGCTTTTAAACAGGGACAACATGCTTTATATGAAAAACTTAAAAAAGGGCTTGAACATTATCCTCTTTATCCCTATCTTCTCTTTGAAGAACATCTGCGTAACATTCATACGCTTTCTTTAGCTGAATTTCAAAGTTTCATGACAAAATATGCAGATAGCCCCTTGTCGGAACAATTAAGAACACAATTTTTACATGCCACTGCCAAACAAGAAGCCTGGCAGAGTTTTTTAAAAGCCTATGTGCCTAACGAAGATTTAAGTCTTCAATGTCACTTTCTTTGGTCCGAGCATAACGCGAAAGATAATAAACATGACGCTTTGCAACAAGTAAAGCCGCTTTGGCTAAGAGGCACAAAACCTCCCGAAGCTTGTCATAAGTTATTTAAAGCTTTTGAAGCAAGCCCCTTGATGACGCGCTCTTTAATCTGGCAACGTATTAAATTGGCAATCCAACAAAACAATGAAGCACTCGCACGCGCCATGACAACTTTTATCCCGAAAGCAGAAAAAGCTTTAGTTGAGCTTTGGATTTTAATTCATAAAAATCCCTATCTCATCACACAAAAAAAATACTTCAAAGATAAACATGCAGCAAATTTAGAAATGATAGTGCATGGTGTATCTGTAATTGCCAAAAAACATCCAGAAACCGCCATTCAAGTATGGCAGCAATTACATAAAGATCATCCCTTTCAAGAGAGACATTGGGGTCTTGTGGTGCGCGCCATTGGACTTTCATTTGCAGCAGACAGACATCCTGATGCAGAAAAATGGCTACGCAAAGTACCTGCTAGCGAAGCCAATACACTTGTGCATGAATGGCGTATTCGCGTTGCACTCTTAAAAGAAGATTGGCAGTCTGTGCTACATTGGACAACGACCTTACCCCAGCCTTTAAACCAACATGAAGCCTGGAATTATTGGCAGGCCATCGCTTTAGACAAATTAGATCACCCTTCAGAAGCCGCTGCGATATTCTCAAAACTCGCTAAAACAAGAAGTTACTACGGGTTTTTATCCAGCCAAAAATTACAAAAACCTTATTCTATTGACCATCAAAAAATGGTGCTCGAGGAGAATGCCCTCTTTGAAATCAATCGACGAAAATCTGTTCAACGCGCACGCGAGTTATTGTTGATTGGACGCGAAGATAAGGCAAGAACTGAATGGCTATATATTTGTCAACGCATGACAGATAAAGACAGACATGCTGCAGCAACTCTCGCGATACAATGGAACTTACCTAATTGGTCTATCTTGGCGCTCTCTAAAGCACACAATAAAAATGCTTTAGAATTACGTTTTCCCTTGGTCCATACGCAGTCTATTATGCAAGAAGCGCGTCGTCATCAAATAGATCCCTCACTTGTATTTGCCGTGACAAGACAAGAAAGCGCTTTTGTGAACAATGCAAAATCCCCTGCTGGCGCCCTTGGCCTGATGCAATTAATGCCTGGCACTGCACACATGGTGGCTAAAAAGCACCAGATAAGTCTTCAGGGGCATCAAAAAATATTTGAACCTGCAACGAATATTCGTTTAGGCACAAGTTATCTTCGCATGATGCTAGATACCTACCAAAATCATCCCGCCTTGGCCACTGCTGCCTATAATGCAGGACCAGGGCGCGTACGTAAATGGATGCCCGAAAATACCATGCCTGCGGATGCTTGGGTTGAAACCATTCCCATACGAGAAACGCGCGATTATGTTCAAAATGTCATGACGTACGCAGTGATTTATCAACAATTGTTGGGTTTACAAAACAAACCTGTTATTTATCCTTTACATATCCAGAAGAGCTTATGAAAACACATGTAGGACATGAAAAAAGTATACTGGTGCTTGAAAACAGAAAAGGCAGTCTAAGCCCCATCGTCACAATGCTTGCTAAAAATCGATATAAAACACAAACGAGCAATCATGCAACACAAGCCTATACACAATTATTGCAATCGCCCAAAATGTTTTCAGCCATTATTCTTGAACACCCTCTGATTAATGTTTTGGAATTTGTAAAAAAAATCTTAAGTAACAGCGCATTAACAACTTTACCCATTATTTTGCATACTTCAGACAATATAGAAGAGATTGAAGAAGCCATCCGTACAGGGATCCGTTATTGTTTGCCCAAATCTTTTCAAGATCCACTCACCTTACCTATCATTCAAGCAGCGATACAAGACCAAACACGTTATCTACAATCTCAAGATGATCTGGATGGTATGAAGGCTGCCACCTTTTTATCAAAAGCACATTTTCAATTCAAACATTTAAAAGAAGCCCAAATTTTGGGAAGCTTTTTAAGCCAAGCCTGTCCTAATCCTCGTTTGGCCGTCGTGGGACTGATTGAAATATTCATCAATGCCATTGAACATGGCAATTTAAACATTAGTTATGAAGAAAAATCACGCTTAGAAAAAGAAAACCGGTGGATGGAGGAAGTCGAAAGAAGAATTGCGCTTCCTGAAAATATCAATAAAATTGTCAAAGTCGACTTCGAACGAACAAAACAGGCCTTACATATTAAAGTGATTGATGAAGGCCAAGGTTTTCAACCTGATCAATATCAACACTTAGATGCTAAACGGATCTTCCATACGCATGGACGAGGGATAGTGATTGCCAAGGGTCTTGTTTTTAGCGAATTACGCTATTCAGAAAAAGGAAATGAAGTAGAAGGCATCATCCCATTATAAGTTTCGTGGATTGGGTACTGCCGAAACGGCGCTGCTATGTTCGTCGGTAACATGTCTGCCTTGTCTGGCGCTGTAGCCAGGCATCCAGGCCATAGATGAAGCCGATGAAACCGAAGCATCACCGGCATTAGCAACGCTAGCAGTTTCAAAGTCTTCCTTAACGTCCATATCAGAATTTTGCGGTAGATTTGGTAATCCCTCAACATAATTTTTAAACTGAACTTCTACTGAACCTTGTAATTGAAGCTGCTCTTGAGCAGAAATTTTCACCCGTTCCATGGCTATTTTTGGTTTTAAAACTCCTAATTTATTGTTTATATTGCTGTTCATTTCTAGAAAATTTCTAACTTGTTCGTTGTCACACAAATCAAATAAATTTATCATCGTACCCAACCTACGCAATAGTAGTGCAAACTCTGGGCTTTCATATAACGTCAGCAATTTATCCAAACATAGTACTGTCATTGGTTTTAGCGCTGTTTCTGGCTGTGGTTTTGGAGTGGGTTTTGGTGACCATAATGATATTAGGTGGTTGCCCAATGTTGCCAGAAAACTATAAAACAAGGAAACAGATTTTCCCTTGTTTAATGAAGCATTTGTTTTTTTTGGAATTTCCTGTACCTCTGGGGAGGCAAATTGTATCGATAAATCTAGAATACCTTTTAATAATGGATAGGTGCTTGCAATAGTATATTCCATCCTGGCGCGAATAGGGTAAAAACAAGGAGCACCCGAATAACACTTAAGTTGATCAGCTT
>CAZCHZ010000040.1:0-9612 GCA_964498615.1 uncultured Legionellaceae bacterium
CAACCGATCTTAAAAATCCGGTTTCAGTGTTATCGGGAGCAACACCCATTGAAAAAACCTCCGAGCATTATTTTTTCTGTTTAGATCACTATGAAGCTTTTTTAAAAACTTGGACGCATCAGGGACATCTACAAGAGGAAGTGTCTAAAAAACTAGACGAATGGTTTAAAGCAGGTTTACAGCAATGGGATATTACCCGAGATGGCCCTTACTTTGGTTTTGAAATACCCGATGCGCCCAATAAATATTTCTATGTCTGGTTAGATGCACCTATTGGCTATATGGCAAGTTTTAAAAATTTCTGCGAAAAGCAAAACATTTCTTTCGACGCTTTTTGGGGCGAAAATAGTCAAGCCGAATTACATCATTTTCTTGGCAAGGATATTGTGTATTTTCATGCCCTTTTTTGGCCCGCTGTTTTAAAAAGTGCGGGTTTTCGCAGACCCAGCAATATTTTTGTGCATGGTTTTTTAACGGTGAATGGACAGAAAATGTCGAAATCGCGCGGTACTTATATCCAAGCGCGCACTTATCTTAATCATCTCCCTGCCGAATATTTAAGATATTATTTTGCCGCAAAATTGAATGGAAGCATAGAAGACATCGATTTTCAAACAGAGGATTTTGTGCAACGCATTAATTCTGATCTGGTAGGTAAATTAGTGAACATCGCCAGTCGTTGTGCTAAATTTATCGAAGAATATTTCGATGGGAAATTATCTAATGTGTGTGCAGAACCTGAGTTATATCATTCCTTTGTGTCGATGGGAGAAGAACTTGAAGAATATTTTGAAAAAGGCGAATATAGCAAATTAATTCGTGAAATCATGATGATGGCCGACAGTGCAAATCGTTATATCGACGAGAAAAAACCTTGGAATTTGGCCAAAGCGAATGATCTCCCCCAAACCCATATGGTGGCCAGCATGGGCATTAATTTGTTCCGTGTATTAATGACATACTTAAAACCCATTTTACCCATGCTGAGCAACAAAGTTGAAAAATTCTTAAATCTGGAATTGACTTGGGAGGGAAGAAAAGAGGCCCTTCTCAATCATGAAATCAATCCCTTCCAACCCCTTTTACAGCGTATCGACTTAAAGGAAATAAATGCCATGATGGATGCTTCTAAAGAAAATATTGGTTCCCCTAACGTTTCCCAAGAAACCAACATGAATGCGCTTTTACACAAAGCCATTAAGCCTACAATTACAATAGAAGACTTTGCCAAAATCGATTTAAGAATTGCCAAAATTGTGAATGCCGAAAGTGTGCCAGAGGCAGATAAATTGTTAAAACTTACACTCGATATTGGAGACGAGACCCGTACTGTATTTGCTGGCATTAAAGAAGGATTTGCACCTGAAGCTTTGATTGGCAAACATACTGTCATGGTAGCGAATCTTGCGCCGCGTAAAATGCGTTTTGGGGTGTCAGAAGGCATGGTCTTAGTTGCCGTTGGCAAAAAACCTGGCGAACTTTGGCTTTTAGAACCCGGGGAAGGCGCTACACCTGGCCTTCCTGTTCAATAAATGATATGTTAATCGCAAAAATTCGAGAAGAAGAATGTGTGGGCTGTGCAAAATGCTTGCCTGCTTGCCCTGTGGATGCTATTTTAGGCGCTCACAAATTTTTACATACAGTATTAGTGGATGAATGTATTGGTTGTGGACTATGCCTGGCCCCCTGCCCCATGGATTGCATCGACATGATTGAAAGCGGTATTGCAGATGGTTCGGAAGAAAAGAAAGAAAGAGCCGCCCTTGCAAAACGCCGTTATCAAGCCAAACAACAACGCCACTTGAAAGAAACACCTTTAAAATTGCAGGACTATATCAATCCTTTACAAAAAACAAAAATACGTACTGAAATTCAAGAATCTTTTACACGATGGGAAGCGAAACGCCATGAATCCAAAGAAATGCAAGGAAATATTCAAACGGTTTCAAAATGAAGACCCACAGCCGACCACTGAATTACATCATCGTTCTCATTTTGAATTATTGATAGCTGTGATGCTATCGGCTCAAGCAACCGATGCTGGCGTTAATAAAGCAACTGCAGAGTTATTCCCCAAGGCACATACCCCTGAAGCTATCTTTGCGCTGGGTGAACCGGGCTTAAAAAAATATATCAAGACTATCAATTATTTTAAAACCAAGGCTCGCAACATTATTAAAACTTGCGAGCTTTTAATTGAAAAATATCATAGCACTGTCCCCCATACACGACCTGAGCTTGAAAGTCTGCCAGGTGTTGGACGAAAAACCGCAAGCGTCATTCTAAACACCGCTTTTAAACAAGCAGAAATACCTGTTGACACGCATATATTTCGTGTGTCTAATAGGACCCATTTGGCCACAGGGAAGACACCTTTAGAGGTTGAAAAAAAATTACTTAAGGTGGTGCCAAAAATGTATCGTCAGAATGCACATCACTGGCTCATTTTGCATGGGCGATATACTTGTGTTGCCCGCAAACCAAAATGCAAGCAATGTATTATAAATGACTTATGCGAATACGATAAAAAAAATTTATAAATTATCAAAATAAGTATTGACATCCCTTTTTCCTTACTATTTAATGCGCAGCGGTTAGCTCAGGTGGGCTGATTTATGTGGATACAGTAACAACAACTTTGTAAGTAAGGAGAGATGACGTTATGAAAAAAACAAGCAGAGGAACTTCTAAAAAGGATTCCGGTAAACCAAGACATGAATCATTAGAAACATTACATAAACGCGCAGTAAGATATGTAACAGATTACACGCTCGATAAATTGCTTGTTGAACAAAAAGACTGGGCAGAATTGATCACATCACAACAAGCAAAAGCTACTGAGCTTAAAGCAAGCATCGATGGATTCAAACCAGATCAAAACAAGGATGAATTAAGTAAATTAACCCAAAATTTTGACAAGGTAAGCGATGCTGTCAGCAAACTTCAAAAAGCAGTTGAAAAATCCCAGAAAGCTTTTCATAAAGTTGAAGAGGAAGTGAGCGAGAAATTAACGCAAAGACTCCCCAAAGCTGAAAATGTTGAAGCATCCAGCAAAGATATTTTTGCATTGGTAGATAAAAAACATAAAGAAATAATAGCAAACTTATCTGCTTGCAATAAAGTGTTTGGTGAAATCAACGCGAGCATTAGAACCTGCAAAGAGACCTTACAACGTTCAAAAGTAAAGTTGATAACATTAACCGTTAACCCTAAACTTGAAGACACAGTTGAGTGTCAGGGTTCGGTGAACCGATCACTTGAGGAAGAATGTCAGGCCATTGCTAGTCTTTATGCCGCCAATGCCGAAAGACCCGGAACGCCGGAACGCGCAGCAACAAGAGCATTATTAACACAAATGCAAATTGCACAAAGACGTGCAGCCTCACTCCTTGAGAGTGCATTTGCAAATATAGCCGCCAGGTTTCCAGAAGATGCTGCGAAGTTCGCTCAGGATGAAGAGCATAAAAGTAGTGCAAAAAATGCAATAAAATAAAAAAAGCGATTCCATTGTAGGGGCCGGTCTCCGTGCCGGCCCTTTTTTTCAGTGTATCTTCCCTATATGAAAAATAATATTAAATAGACTAACCTAAGATCATACACATTATTACAATGGGAGAAATTGCTATGAGTAAACCTAAAAATAAGATGGAATTTCAAACAAGAGTGCAAGCTCTTGAACGAGCAATTACCGACATGGAATTAATAGTAGATACGAAATTGGCTTCTGCTGCTTATAGAAAAACTCCTAAAACATCTCTATTGGGTAAACCTGAAGGGGCAGCAAAAATTGATAAATTAATGAAATTGGAAACTGAGCGAGGAACATTAGAGCAGTGGCAGTCGTATTTTGGTGACTCAGACACCTTAAAGCAACTGCAGGATTGCAAAGAAAACATAGCAAAGCAAAAAGACAGTCTCATCAGCAAATTTGGCTCCACATTAAGGGCATATGCAACTGAGCATACAAAAAAACCACAATCAAAAACAGAAGCACCAGAACCAATTCAATCAAGACCTGATCATGGTATTGATCTACGAAAGCAGCGACCTGATTTATTTACAAAAAATAAAAAAAGACAATAGAAGAACCGGGGGGTCATAGCCAGGTAGGCTAGATGACCCTCTACCTGATGACGATTCCCCAAACCCTGACAATGCGCTAAACTATAGGTAATGGAATTCCCTAGAAATTAAGCAAACCAAATGACACACGAATATGTTCAACCCATTTTAGATTGGATTAAGCTCCACCCCACTTGGGCGGGCATTGCTGTCTTTCTCATTTCACTTTCAGAATCCTTGGCCATTGTCGGCTTGGTTGTGCCCGGGGTATTAATGATGACCGCCATTGGTATCATGATGGGCGGAGGAACATTGCCCTTTGTAGAAACATTAATCTGGGCAATCTTGGGCGCCATCGCGGGTGATGGGATCAGCTATTGGCTTGGTTATCATTATCATGAACACTTACGCGACTTTTGGCCCTTTAAGCAATTCCCAACACTGCTAGCCCGCGGCGAAGCTTTTTTCAAAGACCATGGTGGCAAAAGCATTATTTTTGGACGTTTTGTGGGACCTGTACGTCCCATGATTCCTGTCATTGCTGGCATGTTAGACATGAAGCCAAAACGTTTTCTCTTTTTTAATATTGTCTCAGCTATTGCCTGGGCACCGCTTTATAGTTTGCCAGGGATTTTAATTGGTCTATCTTTGGGCACACTTTCTAAAGAAGTTGCCAGCCGTATTGTCTTAATTATTTTATTAGCCTTACTCGTGATGTGGATTATATATGCTTTTTTATTCAACTTGGGCCTTCAAACAAGCAAACTTACGCGACGTTCGATAGACAAGGTTTGGACATCCTGGGGCGTTTCAAACAAAATGCCCTGGCTTCATAAAAAATTCAAAGTGGCTGGATCCGATGAAGGACAATTAGGCACCGTGCTTCTTTTTTTGCTGGCAGTGATATGTACCTATTTTATCATCTCCAATGTTGAACATTCAGATGGATTAAGTCTTTGGAACGAACCCATTTATCAAGCCCTACGTGCATTCTATTTAAATAGTGCCGTGGATTGGACAGCCATGTTCACAGGGATTGGAGAACCCAAAGTATTGTTAATCGTCGCTGCCGTGATTGGTGTCTGTTTCTTTTGGAAAAAACAATATATCGCGATGTTTTGTTGGTTGGGCACCGTGGGTTTGGGATCGATTCTTGGACAAATCTTAAAACATGCGCTTGCTGTTGCACGTCCAGAGGGCGCACTGCAATACACGCAAGAATATTCTTTTCCCAGTGGTCATACGATTACAACTACGGTTGTTTTGGGTCTTGCTGCAGGCTTTATCCAGCAAAGCTTAGCACCTAAGCAACGCTGGATACCTTGGGCCATTGTTATTCCTATTATCCTCCTCATGGGATTCTCGCGTCTTTATTTGGGCTTACACTGGTTTACAGATGTTGCAGGAGGCCTAACCCTCGGGATTGCCTGTGTTTGTTTAGGTTTAATTGTATTTCGACATTTAAGCGCAAAACCTCCCAACCCCCGTTTAATTCTGATACCGGGTTTGATTGTCCTGGTACTCACGATGGCTTTTTATCTCTTTCATACATACCCTGTTAAGCGCCCCTTGATGGAAAGACAATGGCCAAAACTTGAGTTAGAAACCCGTTTTTGGTGGGAAGGTAAGGGAGATACCGCCGATCTCTACCGCACAGGTGCTTTTAAACGCATCGCAACTTATTTTGATGTCCAGTGGTTAGGAAAAATTGATGAGATCAAAAGTACTTTAAAACAAAATCACTGGCATAATGTCCCAAGATTAGATCTGCATTCAAGTTTAATCATGTTAAATGCAGATCCTACTGCAGATACCGTGCCCGTTTTACCAAAATTTCATCGCGGGAGATTACCCGTCCTCACCGTTGCCAAACCCATTAATAATAATCAGCGTTTATTACTCCAACTTTGGCAATCTGATTATGTGAATGAACAAGGGATCTCCTTATGGGTGGGCACTTTAAGATTGGAAATGGCTAAACAACCTTTATCTTTATTAACGTTATATCAGGAAACACATAGTACGCAGGAGGAACTGCTAGAAAAGTTTTCTAAAGAAATGATGCAGAATCATAATATTCGTGCCCACATCATCCCTAGAGCTAATGGGGACGGGCAGAAGATTTTATTACTTACATCACCGTCAACCAGTAAACAACCCCTGCCACCAGTAAAAAAATAAGGACTACGACGGCTATCCCATCCGCGGCATCATCAGAGAGTTTTATCGTATTTGCCCTCATTTGAAGCACCGGGATTATCCCGCATTTCGTTGATTCCACCTACGCCCAAATAATTTGCTTCTTCAGAGCGTCTAGAGACAGAATGCGCAAGAGGATTTTTGTCAAATTCCATTAAAAAACGGTCAATCTCGCTTACATACTCTCTTTCCACTGGTTTTCTTCTCCAAGATCTCATCAATTATCCCCCTTCACTGTAGGTTCCCGCATAATACGGGTTTTCACCCAATGCATGATCTGTCGCGTCCCTGACTTCCGTGATTTCTGGCAACTTCTCTTTCAATGTCCTTTCAATGCCTTGTTTGAGCGTCATATTGGCCATACCACAGCCCTGACACCCTCCCCCAAACTGTAGCACCACTATCCCCCCTTCTAAAACATCCACTAGGCTCACGTTCCCTTTGTGGCCCGCTAAATTGGGATTTACTTCAGAGTCTAGTACATATTGCACCCGCTCTCTTAAGGGACTATCGACTGCAGGGGCAATACCTTTAAGATAGGGAGCTTTTATGGAAAGTTCAACATCCATCCCTGCTTGTTTCAAATCGATGCTGGCATCCACCAAGGCGTCACTCGAGGCCGCCTCGATAAATAAGCGAAAATCCCCGAAATTTTGGACAAAATCATCAGATTTCTCTTCCCCAGGCAAGCAAAAGGTAAGGCCGATTTCTGCATGCGAAGTCCCAGGATCGACCGCAAAAATCCTGATATTCATCCCCTGCGTGTCTTCTTTTTGAAGAAGCGCTCGGAAATGTCGCTCTGCGGATTCTGTGACTTTTATTTGCATTTTATGTCTCCGACCTTCGGATTTAAAGATGTTATACCATGATATCTTGCAAATCACCAGTATTAGGAGTAATTTAGTCTAATAGAAATTTTGGGCCTTTTTTAGGTGCAGGTCAAGTGGAGTGTCAATAATGCGTAAATCTCTATTTTTTTTCTTCCTCTATATGATAGGTTGTCTTCAATTTACTGAGGCAGGGGCCGCAAATCTCCCCCCTAAAAACATCCTCATCCTCCAAATAGTAGAACACCCAGCCCTGGATGCGACTAGACAGGGGATTATGGACGCACTTGCCAAGGCAGGGCTCAAGGCAAGTTTCGAATCCGCCCAAGGCAACCCTGCTTTAGCCACACAAATCGCACAAAAGTTTGTGGGCAGCGCACCAGACCTCATGGTCGGCATCGGCACCGCTGCATCCCAAGCTTTGGTATCCGCAAACCGTACACACCACATTCCCATTGTATTTAGCTCGGTCACCGATCCCTTAGGCGCCAGACTCGTATCCAATTTAGAAAAGCCCAACGGCGATGTGACAGGGGTATCCAATTTTATTGAACCTACAAAACAATTTATCGCCTTTAAAAAGCTCCTGCCCACATTGTCTACGCTGGGGGTAATTTATAATCCAGGGGAAGCAAATTCTATTAGTCTAATTGAAAAAATGCAGGAACATGCATCCAGTAATCATCTGAAAATCGTACTTGCCACTGCCAATAGCTCGAGTGAAGTGGCTGCCGCTGCACAAAGTTTGGTCGGCAAAGTAGACGCTATTTTTATCAACAACGATAACACCGCACTGTCTGCTTTTAGCGCCGTAGCAAACATTGCTGCACAAAATCATTTGCCTTTGTTTGTGAGTGATGTGGATATGGTTAATCAAGGTGCATTCGCTGCCCTGGGTCCAAATCAATATGCCGTTGGACAAAAAACAGGCAAAATGATCATTGAAATTTTGAAAGGCACAAAACCCGGAAACATTCCTGTCGGTTTTCCAGATGATACAGAACTAAAAGTGAATGAGGCTGTGAAGACGAAATTGGGGCTATAAGCTTCCTGTCATGCCAGCTAACGCTTTCATCCAGAATTGCATTCATTAAGCCGCTAAGCGATCATCAATAATAATCGAAACTGGTTTATTCAATTTACCTAACATGTTAATAAGTGCATCAATGGTAAATAATTGAATTTTACCTCTCAGCAGATCACTAATCCTGGGCTGTGTCACAGCAAGCAACTTAGCAGCTTTTGCTTGGGTTAACTTTCGTCTTACGATTTCCTTTTCTATTGCCCTCATCAAAGCGGCGCGAATCTTTAGATTGCTAGCCTCAGCAGGCCCAAAACCTAAATCATCAAATACACTACCTTTGGTAACATGATGCCTCATGATGATCCCTCCTTATGTTCAAAATTTCAGAATAACGCTTTTTTGCAACATCAATCTCCCTTTTAGCTGTCTCTTGAGTCTTCTTAACAAAACAGTGAAGCACGTAAACTGCTTCTTCAAACTTAGCTACATACAATATACGATATTCATTTTCTTCATGAATTCGTATTTCCTTAACCCCATTTCCCACCCCAACCATGGGTTTCCAGTCACAGGGATCCATGCCACGCTGCACCCTATCAAGGTTATATCCTATTTCCCGCCGAACGTTAACCGGATATTCCTTAACCGTTTGATGTGTTGGGCCAAGCCAGATGATCCCTTTCATTATTTAATTATACAAAATTTTGTATATTATGCAAGTATTTTTACACAATACTTGCTGTCAGATGCTAAATATCCCCAAAAAACTGGATGAATACACAACCTTTTTCAGAATAAAACCACTATTGGAGCTTTTTAATAAAGAAAATGGCACTTTTCTTTATTAAGACAAATTCTTAATAAAATTATTTTATTAACATCGTTTTTCTTAATAGCTTTGTCGACCAACGGATACATCGCCCCCTTCGAGGGGGGCAGCGAACGAAGTGAGCGGGGGGTGTTGTTTTTGTCAGGGTCTACCCTCAACGCCGAACGGCCAGTCCAATAAAGTTTGCTTGGGGCTGTTAGCTTAAACTGCAACGTTAATTGATCTAATTTGATAGAACGCAGCTTATGCATACAGTTAATTATGGTGAATATATACAAACAAACCTATACTAAAATGAATGATTATTTCGGGAGATTGTACATGAAAGATAGATATATAACTAGCGTCAATGATCGTATTCTAGAAACTTTATTTGATAAAATCGAAAAACTCCATGAAGATCTCCATAAATCCATTCTTATTAACGAGAGAGATATAAAAGAAATAAACGAATATGCTCAAACAATTCTTGAACTATTAAATGAAAACCCAAGGTATTTTGATCCTTTGTTAAATTCAGATCAGACACGAGTCAAATTACCACAGTTTAATTCCTATATCATGACGATCAATGAAAGAGATAATATACCCTTGAGTCTCGCAAATGATTTAAATATAATATTGAAAATTTTGAATCGAGAACACTAAATTTGATCTATTTGATCTGGTGC
>CAZCHZ010000041.1:0-9441 GCA_964498615.1 uncultured Legionellaceae bacterium
ATTTTATTTTATTTTCCCGCTATCTTTGGGTAAAAGTATCCCTAAAAAATTTAAAGAGTCCTAATTGGATTTTCCGCCCCCTTTTGGAGGGGGCCGCGAGCAACGCTCGCGGGGGGAGGTTCTTCTTTAAGACAAATTTATTATCTAAATGGCATGTCTCTGATTGCCACTTTTGATCCCAAAAAAATTCTATGTAACAAGTATTGACATAAATTCAAGACATCATGTATAAGTCTCACGCCACGCCAGATTTATGTACTGGCACTCGCAGCAACAAGGACGTTGTTAATTTTTTCTATACATTAGCTACAGGAGTCCTTGTGATGTCGAGTTCAGTATTATCTACTGCAAAAGGTAAAATCTCCGTTCCACGCAATGATTTTGATAATCCTTGGAAGCAAATTTTAGATCTTTATTTTAGGGACTTTATTGCATATTGTTGGCCAGCAAAATATCGAGAAATTAATTGGAACAAAAAACCGCAAGCGCTCGATAAAGAACTTGTCAAAATCACCAAAAATGCAGTTGTCACCAACCGCCATGTTGATAAACTATTTAAGGTTTATCGACGAAATGGCAAAGAAGCATTCGTTTTGTTGCACTTAGAGGTCGAATCTACTAAAGGTTCAAAGTTTGGACAACGAATGCTGGAATATCGAACTCGATTACGAAATGTATATAACCAGCCTATCGCCAGTTTAGCTATTCTCATCGACAAACATGAAAAATGGAGACCAATGACTTATAAGGAAGAATTCTGGGATTCTTCTCTCGAGGTAAAATTTAATACAATCAAGTTAATCGACTACAAATCTAAAATCGAGGATTTAAAAATTTCAAATAACCGTTTTGCACCCGTCATTCTTGCGCAGCTGGCAGCCATGCAAACACAAGGTCCAGAAGCTAAGCTCATTGGTAAAATAGCATTAACACGGAGTTTATATGATCATGGATGGACAAAAAATGATATAATGAACCTGTATAGATTTATCGATTGGGTGATGACTTTGACACCCCATTTCGAATTGCAGTATCACAAAGCATTGGAAGAAATTGAGGAGGAACTTAAAGTGGAATACATTACTACTGCCGAACGCATCGGTGAGATAAAAATATTGTTATATCAATTGCAACACAAATTTAAAACCATTCCAGAAAAGTACAGAGCGCAAATGGAAAAAGCAAATGCCGAGACTTTGTTGAAATTGAGCGGCAGAGTTTTAGAGTGCCAGACAATAGATGAGGTATTTGTAAGTTAACTTTGGGTGGTACCCTCTCCCGCTCCATGCGGGAGAGGGTGGCACGAAGTGCCGGGTGAGGGTAAATATTAGAAAAACGGGATCAATTCGCTGGCTTCCAATGCCGCGCGCGCGCTGCCCTGTAAATCCTTCGCAATTTTCCCCTGATGCATCACAAGCGTGCGCGTTCCATAATCCAGGGCTTGTTTCATGCAATGCGTAATCATCAAGGCGGTAAGTTTATTTTCCGTGATTAATCTTTGTGTTAACTCAAGAATTAAACTTTCCATTTTAGGATCTAAAGCAGCTGTATGTTCGTCTAACAATAAAATTTTAGCGGGACGCATGGTGGCCATTAAAAGGCTTACCGCCTGACGTTGTCCCCCAGATAATAATCCCATTTTATCTTGCAGGCGATTTTCTAAGCCTATACCAATATCTGCCAAAATATCACGACATTTTTTATGTAAATTAGTATTCAGCGCAGGCCTTAAGCCTCGAGGCAATCCCCGTCTTGCGGCCAAACTCAAATTTTCTTCAATCGTTAAATCCGCATAACTGCCTAACAAGGGATCTTGAAATACACGACTAATTAAACCTGCACGCATATGCGGCAGCTTTTTTGTCACATCTTTATCGTCCAATAAAACATGTCCGAATTGAGGTCTTACATCCCCGGAAATGACATTCATTAAGGTGGATTTTCCCGCACCATTACCACCAATCACAGTCACAAATTGTCCATTTTCAATTTTTAAATTTAAATCCAGAAAAGTGACATGTTCCAAGGGCGTTCCTAAACCAAAAGTCACACATATATTTCCTAATTCAATCATATGCCACCTCTTATTTACGATATTTAGCGACAAGTTGCTGGCGTACCCTTGGAAACAATAGGGCAACCACCACTAAAGCCGCTGTAATTAAATTGAGATCTGAGGTCTGTAACCCTAAGCCATGTGTATTCAATGCCAGGGCAATTGCAATACGATATAAAATAGATCCCAAGACACAACTGGTTAACACTAAAATAATCCAACGACTATGTATCAGTGTTTCGCCAATAATGACCGAGGCCAAACCAATAATCAGGGTTCCCGTCCCCATCGAAATATCTGCAAAACCATGTATTTGTGTAAAAAAAGATCCCGCCAAGGCAACCAAGGCATTACTTAAGATAAGGCCCACCATGGTCATGACATTAATATTAATGCCATAGGCAGAACTTACCTTGGGGTTAATACCTGTTGCGCGCAAAGCCAAACCAAATTGACTGCCCAAAAAAGCCGATAAAATTATCATTAATACGGCCATGATAATAATCAACATCGGTAATACTGCACTGGGTTCTGGAAACAACGTGGTTTCACTTAGCAAAGCAATATTGGGCCTGCCCATGATTCTGAGATTAACAGAATACAGTGCTGTCATACTTAAGATACCGCTTAACAGACCTAAAATTTTCCATTTGACATGCAAGATGCCGGTCACAAATCCTGCACAACCTCCGGCTATTACCGCCGCTGCTGTTGCAAGCAAGGGCGGCGTACCTTGTACAATAAGCGCTGCACTGACAGCAGCTCCCAAAGGGAAGCTGCCATCAACCGTTAAATCCGGGAAATTAATCACCCGAAACGTTAAATACACAGCAATAGCCACCAGACCATATAACAAGCCCAGTTCGATTGCGCCTAATAATTGAATGGTATTCATTTGGGCCTCACTATCTCTATCTCCGATAAATTTAATGTTTTGGGAATCACAAGATTAAGCTTTTCTGCCAATCTTTGATTCACGGCTGCTTTTAGATGTGAGGGATGTGTGATGGGAATATTGAGGGCTGATTCACCTTTTAATATTCTTGCAACCACGGCTCCTGTGTCACGACCCACTTCAGTATAATCATAACCCACAGCTGCCAAGATCCCTTTTGTCATTAAATCGGGATCGCTTGAAAAAATGGGCAAGATTACTGGCAATGTCGGTGATGAATGGTCTGCAATCTTTGATATTGTTTCGATGGCAGACACCACGGTATTATCTTGGGGAAAGTAAAGTGCATCCACCTTGCCAATTAAACTTTGCACTGCTTGTGCGACTTCACTGGTTTTAGTGACTGTCACTTCCATAGGTTTAATCCCCTGTGCTTCCAATAGCGGTTTTAAACGATTAATCGTAGACACAGAATTAATCTCGGAAGGTGTATAAAGCAGGCCTAAGGTTTTTATATTAGGCATGAGCTTATTCATTAATTCTAATAATCCTTCCAAATTAGGTGCATCCGTAACGCCCGTGAGTGGCACTGCCCCTTTTGCATTGATGGGCGCTTGCACCAGGTTTGCAGCCTGATAATCGCTAACAGCCGTGAACACAATGGGGATCTTTTTGGTTTGTTTTTGTGCTGCGAAATACAGGGTTTGCGCTGAAGGGGTAGAAATACCCACACAGACATCTGGCTGTATGCTTAAAAGTTTTAAGGCAATTTGAGAGGCAGTCCCAATATTACCTTGGGCATTTTCAAAAACAATTTTTAAGTTTCGCCCCTCTTCAAACCCTGCTGTTTTTAAACCCGCAATAATACCCAAACGCACAGCATCGAGTGCTGGGTGTTCGACAATTTGGGTGATCCCCACTGTTTTTTCAGTATTGGATAATTGCGTATCTGCAAAAGTCGTATGATAAGGAGAAAAGGCAAGAAGGAGAGAAAAGACGCTTAAAAGGAGGGTAAGTCTAGAGCTTTTACTTTTAGAAATTAAGTTTCTGGATTGATTCGATTTTCTATTACACATGAGTTTAACTCCAATAAAGGTGGTTGTGGTACACAATTCGCATTTTGCCAATGTAGTCTATGATATGAACCCTTAAAAAATCGATAACTAAATGTTGCGTACATGGGATAACCCTCCATTAAAGTGTAAGACAAAAAGAAAGAGTGTAAGAGGCGGGTTCATACTCTGTCAATACAAGACTTGTGTTTAGTTACCTATTTTTATTATAAACCGCAAAAAATAAGTTAACTAGCAAAGTTGCTAGATACTATCAATCTCATTTTCCCAGGCATCGCATCTAAATACGAAACGACATCATTTAATCCTTGTATGTTTTGCACCAACTCAGAAGGTTTCCCACGCAAATGGTAATTAAAAGCACGATACCATAATTGACATTGTTGACGATTGCCTCCAAACAGCGTGTTCAAATCTCGATAAAGGCGCAGCAAAAGCATAGCCAATTCGCCTTCTTTTGAATCTGGTCGAAAACTGCGCTTTCCTTCATATAACCTACTCATTGTTGCTTCGCTGATGCCGGTAATAGCACAAAGCTCTTGACGATTCAATGCCAATTGATCTGCAAGGCGAATGATAGCCTTACGTAAGATCTCCCCTTGCGCAATTTTGATAATTTGCCCATCTTGCGCTTCTTTGTTTCCAGGCATGCTTGATCCTCCAAATTTCAAATGAGAGTATAACTTAAATATATTTCATCTGGTGGTTTATATACAGACAAAAGAGCTTGGTTAGGTTCTTGCTTTTTTTAAGAAATCCCCCCGCATTGCGAGCTTGCTCGCAATGCGGGGGGATTTCTTAAAAAAGGCAATAACTCTAACCTATTTATTTCTTTTTCTTGCTCTTTTTGTCTGTCCCTGGCAAAAAAGTCGTTGAAGCAGGCGTCGCTGAAGCAGGCATAGCAGAAGCAGTCGATGTTGCAGAAGGAAAGTCCTTGCTTAATGGTAGCGTTTTAGGTTTTTCATTTTGCACTCTGGATACAAGTTTGTATAGATGTTGCTCGATATCAAGAAAGTGCTGATTGCTCTTTAAATCTGGAAAATAGTGTTCAGCAGGCGGCGCTATAGCATATACAAGATTTTGAATTATCGACCATCCGAGTTCCCGCGTAGATTCATTTTTATAAACCATCACCCCACAATGATAGTGATAATGTATAAATCTTAGACAATCCTCCTGAGATAATGTACCCTTTATAGCAATTAAATAATTAATGGCCAGAAAAAGAGGCTGTTTTATATCAGCAGCGATTGTTTTAATACGGTCCTGTAATGTGCCAATTGCTTCATTAAGTAAATTTGGGTTATACTGAACTCTTTCATTTACAAATGAAATGAGCAACTTTAAAAGTGCAATTTTTTTATGATTGACTTCCTTGGCAGGATTAGGAATGAAAAAAACCTTTATTGAAAATGTTTTTGGAAGCCGCTTCATACCAAATTTATGAGATGTAATCGTCAATCCCATCTCGCTCTGTATTTGTTCTAACTCCTCCTTATTGTTTAGAAATGTCAACGTCGTATCCCCTATACATGGAACATAAGCGGATTGCATAGAAGCGCCGCTCACAACAGAAAATGTGAAGATCATATCAGCCAGGCTACTATATTTTGCAATCAGTTCAACAATACCACTACCTGTTTCCATCTGCTGCGCTCCGATAGAAGCAAACATTAACACTGATTGATTGGC
The DNA here is from genome assembly GCA_964498615.1 of uncultured Legionellaceae bacterium. Taxonomy (GTDB): domain Bacteria; phylum Pseudomonadota; class Gammaproteobacteria; order UBA6186; family Azoamicaceae; genus CAWARU01. The sequence goes on from CAZCHZ010000041.1 coordinate 5,717, forward strand.
TACCTCTTGAGATCCCTTTATATCAAATTCATTTTCAGATTGAACTGGAGCAATTACATCTTTTGCTTTAGGCATGTGTTTTATAATTTCATCCAATAATTCTTTAGGATATTTTTGCATGTCAAGTTGGGAAATTTTCGTTGCAACAGCTTGTCCAGAAGGTGAGTATATTTTAGCACCCTTTTTGATTAATAAATCAACATACTCAAGGCTGCTAGTGCAGCAATGCTGTTTTAAAAGAGAAACAGGCTGTCCATACAAAATGAAGGCATAGCCATTTGGATTATATCCTTGATCTAATAATAAACGGAACAATTCAAGATTTTCATATTTAGATGCCCAGAATAAAAGAGTACCCTGAAATTTTGACGAAGGCACATGCCATTGTCGCCAAGATTCAACATCAGCAGCTAATATGAAATTCCTATAAGCTTGAGAGTTTTCGAATAAAAATTTCAAAATATCAAGTTGATTAGCCTGGTTTTTCATGCTAAAAATCATATTAATGATTAAACAAGAAAACTCATAACGTCTAAACTTTTCTTTAGTAATGTTGAAGAGTTTTTTAAACTCTTCAACATTACCATTTAAGGCACATAATATTAATAGAGAAGTAAAATTAATTGACTTGATTTGTTTCTCTATTCTATCTATGACTATCTTTTCATTCTCCGCAGTGTTCTCAAAATTTAATAATAATCTCCAGTCTACAATCTTTGCTTGCAAAGCAATCGCAGTTTGATAACTTTCTACCCTTGAAGCAAAGGTGCTTTCTGCAATTAACTCAGACAAGGTTTTTCCAGCTGCCTGAATTTCTTGAAACAAAGCTTGCGCTTGCAAAGCGTCTTTTTCTAATGCTAGCCTTGCAGCATCTTGGGGTTTAGATGCCTGCCTCGAGTCGCTAGACGGTGTTTCCTCTGCTTCTTCGTTGACTTGTTCGATTATCGGTGTTGCGCGCTTGGGTTCCCGTAACGCATGTTGCTCAAGATGTTTTATTCTATCAAGTCTACGCTGAATCCCCAGTCCTCTACAATCAAACTCTAAATCGTTATAGGCATTAATTTTATCTACATCAGCCAAGCATTCTGCTGCTTTGCGTTTGTATGCTTCTCTTTTTATAGGGCTGTCTAGACCTGCTGAATCTAGGGCATCTAGTTCTTTTTCATGGGTTTCGAAGTTTTCAGAAGCTTTTATTGCACGCTCTGCCTTTTCAAGGAGGAGGGTTCTTGCAAATTCAAGAACAGTGGGATAATTTCCACTCACTACCTCTGTTTCAGCTATGGTTGCCATTCTTGTTATGTATCCTGGTTCATCTTCATCACCACCATCCATTTTCTGAGTTTCAAGCTTTGATTTAACTTCTTCCTCATTTTTGGGTTTGGGCTCTGAGATGCGGATCCTCACATATTGTCCCTGCATATTAAAATCGACGCGCACCTTAAATTTTTCATTGGTTTCTTTTTTGACATATTCTTCGGTATAATGAAAATAAGGAAAATGCGCCATGGCGGCTTCTGCGGTTTCTAGATAGAAAGTTTTATCAATGCTTAAATGCCTTCCGGTGCAATGATAATGCGCAGTATCAAACACAAAATTTAGAGGAAGTTTTAATGGAATATAATAAGCTTCACGGCTGCTCTGAGAAGCAACGATTTTATAACCTTGCAACAAGGCGTGCTTGGGTGGAAGTTCCGATAAAAGGTTGTATAAGGCACTTTCTTTACGACTGCCCTTTTTCTTGAAAACGATTCTGTGTTGTATACCTATTGCTTCTGTAGGATCGGCTGCCATAGGGTTCTCCAAAATATTATTCACTTTAACAGTGTATTAAGTCTCGAGCTTATCAAAATAAAGGAATAAAAGTCAAATATAATAAAACCTTGCGTGTATAGTCACACCATTAAATCAAGTATATTATTTTATATACCGACTACTTACGTGCCGTTAAGGTGAAGTTTACTTCAACATTATCTTTAATTTGATCAGTTTTGGCCCATTCATCTTGGCCAACGCCAAACTGGGTGCGTTTCAGGGTGGTTTTCCCCTTTAGTTTTAACAAAGTAGATGAGTATTCATCTAAATCAAAGGTAAAAGAAATAGGCACTGTTTTATCGCGGATCGCTAAAGTTCCCTCTGCTTGATACGATTTAGCCCCTGTTTTTCTGATGGTATTGGATTCAAAATCCGCTTTTGGAAATAATTTTACATGAAACCACTCGGGTAATTTCAAGGTATCCGCAACGGTCGATTTCCTTGAGGTAACAGAATCCATATCGACCGCAATTTGTATGCAGCTTGATTTCATATTGGCGGGATCGAAGGTTATACTACCTGTAAATGTATTAAACGCACCAACAATGGGTGAATTATTTTGGATGGCCGTAAAGGTGATGCTACTGTCCTTAGGCTGAATGACAAAGGCTTGCTTTCCACAAATCTCTTTTGCATATGGGGCTGTTGCCAATATCCATAAGCTAAATATCAGCACTATACGTTTATAAGTTACCATGGCAACATCCTCCTTAAGACATTATTCCTATCAATGAAATGGTGCATCAAGGCTGCGCCTATATGTATCACAATGACGATAATCAAAGTATACGCCAGCCATTCATGCATTTTGCCATAGATTGGTTGCAGCGTTTTATTAATAGATCCTAATGGAGGCAGAACAAACCATCCAAAAAAAGACACTGTGTATCCTCCCGCAGCAGTTTCCAGCAACCCTGTGATAGGCATGGCAAACATTAATCCATAAAGCATATAATGCGAAGCATAAGCAGATCTGACTTGCCAAGTCGGAATTGTACTAGGTAAAGTAGGAATTTTGTTTAAAAACCGCCAAGACAAACGTAAAGTAACAAGCAAAAGCACAACAACGCCAAATTCTTTATGCAAGCCAATCAGCATAAGTTTTTCTTTCTCAGGGACCCTAACCATATATAACCCTAAGCAAATCATCCCAATCACAAGCAAGGCCATTATCCAATGAAAAAGAATTGTGACAATACCATAGTGATTTACCGTGTTTTTAATACGCATCCTTTAAAACCCCAACATTCTGACTTCCGTTTCCAAACGCACTTTTTGCTCTTTCAAGACTTTTTCTTGAATATGGTGGATGAGCGCAAGTATATCTTTAGCTTTTGCATGCCCGTGATTGATAATGAAATTTCCATGTTTCTCGGATATTTGCGCATCTCCGATTTGCATTCCTTTCAATCCTGAGGCTTCTATTAATCGACCAGCAAAATCATCTGCAGGATTTTTAAATACCGAGCCACAACTAAATTTGCCAATGGGTTGGCTTTCATTACGTTTATGCAATAAATCTTTAATCTCTTGTGAAACTGTTTTAACATCTCCATTTTTAAAACGAAAAAATCCTGTCACAAACCATTCATCTTTCGGACCGATGGCAGTGCGATACCCCAGTTGATAATCTTTCGGTGTTCTAAACGAACGCTCACCCTGTCGATTGATCACTTCCACTTTTTCCACATGCTCCCAGGTTTCTCCCCCAAAAGCACCGGCATTCATCGCCAAAGCGCCCCCAATAGTGCCTGGGATCCCCGCAAAAAAAGCGCCCTCTGCCAGGCCATGCTTTGCACAAAATTTTGCCAACTTTGCACAAGGGATCCCTGCTTCAACACGTACAATTCTTTCTTTCGTTTGATTTGTTTCTGTTTTATCAAAGCTTGGCTGTCCTGCTTGCAGTAGATGAA
>CAZCHZ010000042.1:0-6505 GCA_964498615.1 uncultured Legionellaceae bacterium
CTGCCAGACTGCTCCACCCCGCGTTAGTGTTCATAGTTTATCCACTTTTAGGGGTAAATGCAAGAGCAAATGTAGGAGCCCGGCACCCGTACCGGCCCTGGCAAAAGGGCTCAGGACAGGGCCCGCCGAATAACCAAAAACCCTTAGACGTGGTAAACAGTCATGATACGACGCTTCTCTGGCTTTTGTGGTGCTGGCAACAAGGCTTGTGCCTGACGAGATTTAACTGATTGAAAATATAATGCTCTGCTTTTAGGTGGCGCTTCATCCCCCACTAAACCCGCATCAAAACGCTCTCCATCATTGGCATAAAATTCTAATATCTTATTGATAATTTTCTTTTGCTCCTTATCTACAGGTATGCGAAACCAAACTTGAAGCACTTTCCTAAGCCATTCCTCATGCGGGGAATACAGCACATAACTTTGGGGAATGGTATAAATATCGTCCTCCTGGATGCCATGCAAGGCATCTTCATAGCCATAGGGTGCAATATTCCCCAGAGACTCCACCGGATATGAATATTTTCTACTCTCTGGTTCCCCCTTCAAAGACAATAAAGTTAATTTTGTAAATTTCGCCATCATTATCGCCATTGTTTTCAATGCATTACGCCAAAGTGGCATTAACATGGCAGGATACATTTGTTCTAAAAATAAAACCGGCTTTAAGACAACTTGATCTCGCCACAAACGCAAAATAACACGCGCAACCAAGGTTTTCATTGAATCTATAATATGTGGCAGTAAATTCTGACCACCCATCACAACGGCCATCACTCCTTTATTTAAATTGGGGTTTCCCTCTATCCTTTGACAACTCCCCGGAACAGAACCCATTCTAAAGGTGGTTAAATAATCTCCTGTTACACCTATTTGATACCCTTGGGAATCCACTCGTTTACTTGGACGCATAGCTTCCAAAATATTTTCCATCGCCATATTCAAATCATTCAAAAATTCACGTTCTTGATCACAAAATTTCAGGATCTTATTTTTCACTATTCTTAAACAACGTAGTTGTGAAGCTTTGTCATGCAGAGGTAGCGCAATCACTTCCATGAGGTGCAGTTCTATTTCTAAATAGGCCAACGCTTTTTCATCATAATACGCAATTGCATCATTTTTCCCAGGCTTCTTCATTATTGCAAGTTTTTGTTTGCGTTCACCTACATCTTTCCTTACTTGTTCTCTTAATAAACGTTGTTTGTCTGCAGGCAACTCCAAGTATTTACGTAACATTTGAAATTTACCAAGACTAAGATGGTGATGCAAAAGCGCATTTTCAATCATTTCGCGGAAATTAATCACCAAAGCTTCTGCTTGTATTTTATTATCATCAACAAACGCTTGTAGATTTTCTCTAGGGATCCCCGCTTTCCAAACGCCCTTCAAAGAAGCTCTGTCTTTAAAAATGATTTTCAAATGCGGATTTTCATCGCTATAACGCAGAGCTTCATAATCCTGTTGTTGCAAAGAGAGAATGCTTTTGACATATCGTTCAAATACAGGTTCCATCAAAGCGCGACCTGCTGGTGATAAACTGCGGATTTTTGAGAGATAACAAAACAATTCAGGTACCAGTCCCTGACCTGCAATTGTTTCAGCAAAATATTGATACTGCAAATCTGTCACATTAAAGTAGCGCTTAAAACTAGCTGCTTGTTCTGCACTAAAGTCGCCAGCACCCAAAGAAGCCAACACTTCCATATCATTCAAACCCGCCAAACCTTGCACCAATCCAAAAGAAGCTTTTTGCAACAGCATTTTTCTTGGTTGATTATCTGCTTTAATTTCTAACACCCCTATGATAATCGCAAACTTCGTCGCAACCGGAATTTTAATATTTACTAATGTTTTCACTGCTGACAAAAAGGGAGCAAAATAATATCCATCTTTATAGGCCCGAGTCATTAATTTAGAAAGCTTGGCAACAGATGCCAGTATTTCCGATTCATTACGTTCTTTTTCATCACCCTCAATGATAATTTTACTTAATGGTATACTCGCCAACAGCAAATAGGGTTTTCTTAAAGCGGCGCTTACGCTTTGAAAGACCCTCACTCCTCGTTCTCCCTGACCTAATATATCCTCAAATAATATTCTTGTTACTTCAATCCGAAATACAGGATCCGGATATTCAATAATTTCTTTAAAAATTTTTTCAAACCCCATCAATTTTCCATAATTTTTGCTTACCAACATAGCGCAAGCATAAGTAAACCAACCAACCATGTTGACAAATTTCATCGCTTCGAAACTATTATCAATCTTATCCTGCCTACGATTAAGAGTGTCTATGCAAAACTGATACAAGGCCGCATTTGGAGAAAGTTCTGTATATGCTTGAAATAATTGTGGTAACACTCGCTCTTTTATGGCATCTGCCATCGCATCGTTGTCTCCTTCTTGTATGTCCTCCTCTAGTGCTTGCCAAGGCGCAAAAAATTGACGCGCAGGTAAGTCAGTTTCATATAAATTAGCTCGCTTTAGCGAACTCGGATCAATGCCATCAAAACCTTTTCCACAAGCAGTTAAAAATAGTTTTAATCTGTCTTCTGGTTTCAAATCATATGCAGCAATATCTAAACTTTCGAGTTTTTCTAAAGTATACCAAGCTAATTTTAAACGCGATTCATAACTTAAAGATTTTGCGCTCATTACCCAATTAGCAACGGTATAACAAGGGTCCTCGGCAAATTCAAGCCTTAAATTCACATGTTCTGTTAGTAACTTCAGCGCTTCACTTTCCTGTAAATGTGTTAAATCATGTTCTGTATAATGTTCAGAACAACGGATTTCCGCTAGCATCCTCAACATCAGCACTCGATAACTGTGGGCATGCGACTCTCGCTTAAATAGCTCTGCATATTCAGTGCTGGTCCAAATATCTGTTCTAAATTTACCCAAGCGCGGTTTAAAAATTGTGAAAATGGCTTCTATATCTTCCAAGGGCAATGATGTCACTTGATTGCATTGGGTGTTGATAGCTTCAATCCTGTCGTGACCAATCAATTTTCTCAAAATATTAAAAAGTAGCGCCTTATCAGTTGCCAAAGCATTATCTAATAGCCCTACTCTTTTAAGTTGAGTTTTAGTCAGGATAGCATCCACAAAGTCCATCAATTTTGCGCCAAACTGTGCAAGATTCAACCTGGTAAATTCACAAGCTTCAATGACAGGGTTTAACCCAATAGCATCAACCAAGGACATGAGCATTGCAAAACCTATTTCACCCGGAGGCAATACACAATCCTGCAGCGATAGATAATAGCCATTCCCCGAACTAATCACGTTGACACCCCGAATAAATGACTGCATTTTCGAAATATTAGCTTCCAAATCATTAGCATATATATGAAGCATAGGGCGGCATTGACTACTTGCAGTTAACAAAGCATTAGCACAAGCACTTAACAAAGCAACTCGCGCCTGATCTTGACCTGACAAATCTACCCTTATTGCTCCAATACCCACTTTCGAATTGCCAAGTTTAGCTCTCAAACGTGTTAAATCTTCGTCGCAATATTCATGCAACCTGATTTCTTGTAAATAACATCCCTCATGATCCACTGCCGCAAATAATAAAGACATTTCTATTTCTTTTTTTTCTTTTACATCAAGATTCTTATCATTCTCCATCCAGTAATCCAGTGCGGACTTAGCATTGTTATGATGAGCGCTATAAAATTCACGAAACAATCTTTTATAATGTTCGGTGCCCAGCTTAAGAACAGGGGGTATAAGAGAACATCCGGTGCTTGGGAGCATTTTATAATGCAAATGCATTTTGGCTAGCCTAAAATCTTCTTCTGGATTTCTACAGTCTTGCGTCTTTTTACTATGCGCCACAAAATCACCAAAGCTTATTAATTCAAGAGATATGCTGCGCTGTTCCTCCTTTAATTTACTCGCATGTTCCTCCAAAGTTTTTGAATCTATTTCAGCAAAACCATTCTCGCTTACATCAAGCCTCACCAAATCGGGATTGCACAATAAACAATTGACAATTTTTAACTTTTCATCTGCTGAAAATTTTTCAAAACCATTTGCCCTCATATCTACTCTTTTAATCGTTATATTACTTGCAAGCGCTTCGCAGACTTGCATTACCTCATCAATTGTGCAGGCATGCAAGTTATGTATTTCCAAACAATAATCATCATAAGTTCTTTCTTGATATTTAGGTAAATGTATCCTTTTAATGCAAGCGCAGAATTGCGACACAAATTGTTGAGTCTTAATAGACGTATCCCCCACCTTCATCCGAATACCCGTGATGTAATAGGGATCACTACAAAAAGCATTAAGACATGCAACCAAACCAGGCAAGTTTTGAGAATCTATCTTTGCAAAATCTAAGCTTATATATCTTTGTACATAAGCCACCGATCCTCCATTGATTATCCTTCTCCCAACAGCACCATTATCTGGTTTTTCTTTTTTTACGAGGGCTGCTACTATTTGCGCGCTATGGCTTTCGTTTAGGTCTTGAAAATTTGTCAGCACAATATGATCGTTATCTTCAGAGTCCTTCTCAATATTTTGCAAAAGTGATGTAACTGTCATCATATTTAATCTCTCCAATCCATATAGTAAATGGAGATTATACATCGTGGTGTTATTTTATTGTATATGTCATCTAATTTGCTAAATAAAGTTTTTATTTGACAACAGGCATTAGTTTAAGGTATATATATAAATTAATATTTTACAAATACATAGGGGAAATAATTATGTCAAAAAAAACAACTGACATCGAGAAAAAACTAAAATCCGAAGGTACTGATATCGATACCCTAGCGGCAAAGCTCGATGCCCTGACAAGCAGCTTTAAAACAGCAAAAAGTTTAAGTTTTGAATACGAGGGCGAAAATCAATTAAGAGTCACAATGGAAACCGAACGCCTGCGCTTAGCATCCTGTATCGATAGTGATGATACACGCAAATATTATACCGCGCTCTTGTCCGACCCTAAAGTCATGGAAAAAAATGGCTATGGCGGCCCCAATGCGCCGTGGACGATTACAACAGATATCGAAGATTATTCAAGTCGTTGGAACCACAATAATCCTTTTAGTGCATTATCCATATTTGAAAAAGATACTGATGACGATGAAACTCAACAACCATTTGTAGGAACGGTTATCTTGAAAGAGAGTAGTCACTCTAAAAAACCAGGGACAGCCATCCTTTCTTTCTACATTAATCAAAAATATTGGAGCACCAGTTTTAAACAAATGAAACCAAAGGAAGAAGATCTTAAAACCAAAAAAGAATGGAAAGGCATTGGTACTGAGGCTGTCTCAGCAGTCGTGCAAGATTATGCGCCAGCACTCAAAAAACATGACTACAAACTAAAACAAAAGCAATTTGCAACCGTAGATCAATCTTTTGACAGCATCAATGCAACCGCCCGCAAAGATAATATTGGTTCTTGTATAATTCTAGAGAGAGTCGGCATGACCTGCACAGGGGAAAAAGAAATGTTTGGGAATGGCCTCAGGAAATGCTATACCAAAAAAGTATAACTTAGGTCGACGTTAGATCCTGAGGGCTCCTACGAACAGACTTTATAAGTGTCATATACCCTGTCGACACTCAGTCCAAACACATATTATTCTGACCCGGGCCGTTTTTTTCGCTTCCCCGTTACTTGTGTGGATGACGACGACACAACTTGAGCCTGTACTACAGATGGTAACCAACTCTGGTTTAACCTAGCTTCCATGGCTGCAAGACGTTGCTCTAACTCCTGGATCTTTTGTGTTTTTGCTCGGTTTTCAGCTTCTAAAATTTGCACTCTGGTAGTTAAATATAAATTCCCCGAAACATTCAAATGAGAACCTTGTAAATTTCCATTTGCGTTCACACCGCTATCTATACTCATATTGCTAGCCCTGCTAGTTGCACTACTCAAGGAACTTGCCACACTACTACTATTTGTGTGCATACTGCTATTGTGAGTACTTGTGCTGCTCACAGAAGATGCCTGGGGCGATATATAAAAACCTGGCGCATTCATTGCATACGTCGGCATCATTGGCTGTATGGTTCTTGCACTTTGAGAAACCACATTTCTTTGGGGATACGCTAATATATCTCTTACCAAATTCCAACGTTTATTCCGCTGTGCATTATTTTCACATTGCTTGAAATTTGGGATTTGGCCATTTGCATATATTTTTTTAAACAAATACCATAAGATAAATTTTTGTCCACCTCCCGCTGCCCACACTGCACAGCTTTGTAAATTGGGTTCCTGCACCGGCGTTCTTGCTCGCATCAATCTAAAGATATCTTCCATTAAATCTTTCTGACCATTCCGCGTTGCCCACTCTGCACAGGCTTGTAAATTGGGTTCCTGCACCGGCGTTTTTGCTCGCATCAATCCAAAAATATATTCCATTACATCTTTGTGTCCACCCCGCGCTGCAGCCTCTGCACAGGCTTGTAAATTGGGTTCCTGCACCGGCGTTCTTGCTCGCATCAATCTAAAGATATCT
>CAZCHZ010000042.1:6605-6692 GCA_964498615.1 uncultured Legionellaceae bacterium
CATTCCGCGTTGCCCACTCTGCACAGGCTTGTAAATTGGGTTCCTGCACCGGCGTGCTTTCTCGCATTAATTTAAAGATATATTCCA
>CAZCHZ010000042.1:6792-9417 GCA_964498615.1 uncultured Legionellaceae bacterium
TTGGGTTCCTGCACCGGCGTGCTTTCTCGCATTAATTTAAAGATATATTCCATTAATCTTTGATGTCCACCCAACGCTGCAGCCTCTGCATAGAATTGTAAATTCAGTTTCCGCGCTGGCGTTTTTGCTCGCATCAATCCAAAAATATATTCCATTAATCTTTGATGTCCACCTGCTGCAGCACCTTGTGCAAAATGAGGAAGATTAGTACCTTTTTTGATGAGCAATTCCAAAAGTGCAGGGCTTGGATTTGTTTTGGCAATCACATAACCAATTGATTCATTTTTAATCACAGCATTGAGGTTTGTATGTTTTAAAAGCCGATCAATTTCAACTTCATCTTGTTTGCAAAATGCATTTAACAAAGCTTGTAATTGAGGTGGAACAATGCCTGTAAATTTTGGGACCAAATGTTCTGATTTCATTTTCACATCTTCTTGCGCAAACTTCGGCTCTGGCTTAACCAACCATCCTTCAGGGGGATTAGTATCAATATAGTAAATCTCCGCTCTATAGCCTTCTGGTATCGTCGCAGTTACCCGTTTCGTATGATCTTTAGGTTGCCCATCAATGATAAATACATCCCCTTCACCATCAACCACGAAATTCATAAGATGCCCTAATTCGATATCATGGCTAAGCACAATAAAACCATGTTTAGATCCATCTCGTTTTCTTCCCCGTAATTTTTGCAAATCTTGGTTTAAGGTATCTCTGCTCGACCTATAAAAATATTGTTTTTCTATCTTTTGTGTCTTTTTACTATTGACATTGGCAGTCAACGCGCCCTCATCAACATCCAACTCTATCACTTCACGTACAGAATCACTTAAATCAATCCTCTCTTTTGCCACAATGCGTTTCTTTAATACCCTCTCTAACATGCGCTCATCAGTGACATAAGAACCCGCTATCTCATCGTCTTCCATAAGAGGCACTGTATAAAGACCTGCATCATGTGTTGAAACGGGCCTTAACCCTTCTTTGGGACCATCTCTTAATAGTTCATCCACCCGTAAAGCAACCCGACCACAATTAATACGACCGTTTAAAGCATTCACATCTTTTATTAATGCTTGATAAACTGCAGCTTTTTCTGCCCAGGTTTTCTTGGACGAGGAATTTTCAGGGACGTTTGTGTTGACTTCATTTCGTGTAGGCGCATCAATTGACATCATGGTATTTGCTCTCCATTAATTTTTTATGTGTTTAAACTAAGTAATTTAACACATAACGCTGAAATATCCTAGTCAAAATATTATGATAAGTTAACTTGCTAATTCTGGTGTCAGACACCAACCTATCACGAATCAGGACAAATTGCTGGTTAGTCAGACCCTTTGTCCTGTACATAGCGTTGTTTACATGCTATCAATAATATAAGGGAATAACCTGTAATTTAATTGATACCAGATCTTCTTTAATGAATTTGATGGAAATTAGCGATGAGTTTTAGCAAGACAAAATATTTGGTTGCAGCTCTCTTGATCATGCTTGGGATGATGGGTTGTGATGCAGATTATTACTTACAGGATAGCTGTGTACCCGATCCTTATAAATGTGAGAAATATGGCCCAGATGATGACTGTGAGCAATGTGTCTGAAAAAATGATACCGTGAGACTCATGGGTTAAATACAGCCATGCACATGTTTATCAAAGGCGCAGGGTAAACACCTAAAGCTAAAATAGCCAGACCATTACAAGATAGGAGGCTTAAATTTTTGTAGGATACCCTTTGGGGTGTCCAAAAACTTTCTGTCGCGGGTGCTTCAAAAAACATCACACGTACAACGCGTAAATAATAATAAGCGCCAATCACTGAGAATATCACAGCCAATATTGCTAACCAGGTAAGACCTGCATTTACCAAAGCTTCCAGAATAGCAAATTTGGCATAAAAACCAATGAGGGGTGGAATGCCTGCAAAAGAAAATAAAATCAACAGCATCATAAATGCAACCCAGGGTTGACTAGTGCCCAAACCTTGAAAATCTTGGATATTATCTGCTTCAAAGCCACGATAGCTTAAGGCCATGATGATACCGAAGGCACCTAATGTCATCAGCGTATAAATGACTAAATAAATAAGGGCTGCACTATAACCCTGGGTTGGTCCAATTAAGAATCCTAAAAATACAAAGCCAATATGCGAAATGGTAGAATAGCCTAACATGCGTTTAAGATTGCTTTGGGCAATCGCGCCTAAATTTCCAATCGCCAAAGACAAAATGGCCATCAACATACAAAGGGGTTGCCAATAATTATGTAATGTCGGCAGAGTATCCATTAATAATCGCATAGCCATCCCAAACCCTGCAATTTTTGACAAAGTACTGATAAACATGGTAACCGAAGTGGGCGCACCCTGATACACATCTGGGATCCACATATGAAATGGCACAGCGCCTAATTTAAATGCCAAACCAATGATAAGAAAAATCATGCCTACGATCACGATGGGTTCTGTGCTTGTTGCCGTAGCACTTGCTATTGCGGCAATGTCTACCGTTTTCGTTGCGCCATATAAAAGTGAAATCCCATAGAGCAGCATGCCAGAAGCCAAGGCACCCATCACAAAATATTTCATGGAAACTTCAACTGAATTTGGGAATAATTTTTTAAA
>CAZCHZ010000043.1:0-9336 GCA_964498615.1 uncultured Legionellaceae bacterium
TTCATATACAATTGCTTGTAAATTTTTCCACTTTAATACTGCACCCATACTGTGCGCGCCAGACCCTCCTCCAATATCTAAAAATAGTTTATATTGAGACAAATCAATTTTCTTTGGCCACATACCCGCCATTGCTAAACTCTTACCATGCATTGTTCTTGTAAAAATCTTAGCAAGTTCTATTTGTTCCTCGTTGGTTTGAAACAGCTCTTTACCTTGATATACTTGTGAACTGTTGCTTAAAATCGCATTTTTAAAACTTGCAAAAGAATATATTTCTGCGTTTTTCAATGTCATATCCAGTACGCCACCCATATAAAAGGGACTGGTATTAATTAAATAAGTTTTTGTGGTTTCGGTGTTTTCAAATTGTTGCTTACTGTTAACCATAAGTAATTCTAAACTGGTACACATAGACAGTAATGCGCGAGCAGCACGTGTTTCAATTTTTAAGGCCAAAGCAATTTCTGTTAAGTTCATTGGCTTTTCTTCAATAATTTCAAACACTTTAAGTTCATGTGCAACATGCAATGCAATACTGGCAGGTAACCAAAAAATAGCATTAAAAATTTTGTTTGCATTATCATTTTGAGGCAATTCCTGCGGAATGGTAATTTTGGATGTTTTTTCATCTAATTCAATCATGACATTCTCCATGAAACTGATCATTCATCATTCGTACATGTCATATTATCTATATTCTTCTTGAATATCAATGAAAATGAAGTAATAAACAACCTAGGTTCTTCCACTATTTAAATATAGTTCTTTATAGACCTATATCCAACAACCACAAAATCCGAGTAATTATATTGAAAAGTGGTTAGTTTACTAAGAAATCCACTTTTCTGTAGATACGTGCCTGTAATGTTGTACTATATTATCTAAAGGATAGCATTTAATTTGGTGGTTTCATGGAATATACCATTGATGACAAAAATCTCCCCCTATCAGAACAAACCAGAATTGAGAAAGAAATTAATGATGATTTGGTAGATCACTTGTATGGCGGTGCAAAAACTGGTGTATATTCTACGATATTTTCTAGTACATTTGTTTTTGTTATTTTTTACAAACATGTAAATTTCACTATTCTATTAACTTGGCTTCTCACATTTCACGTTGTGCTTTTTTTGATTGCTCTATTAGATTATGCTTATCGTAAATATAAACATAAGTTTGAATTACAGACATGGGACTTGGCACTTACAACACTTGTAACGATATGCACAATATTGTGGGGAGCTACTGTTTTTTTTAATCCTGACGAACTTTTATATCGTTTTATATTATTAGTTATTCTATCTCTGGTAGCTACTTCTTTTTCAATGGTAGCAGTGGGCGCATTCAAATCCTGTATTATATACGAAAGTTTTGTACTATTGCCTACCGTAGTATGGATGTTTATGCAAGATCACATTTATTATAAATTAGGAGGAGGTTTTATTATATTATTTTATGTTTTTTTAATAGGCATGAGCAAACGAAGCACAGAATGGTTGACAAACTCAATAAAACTAAAAATAGAAAATTCCTATTTTACCCATCAAGCCACACATGATTTATTAACTGATCTGCCAAATCAGCGAGCATTAGTGCGATATGTAAACTTGCTTATCAACGAATGTGAAAAAAACAAGAAAAAATTTGCTATTGTTTGTTTTTCCATAAACAGATTAGATATTTTTACTAATACGCTTGGATATCAAGCTGGAGATTTAGTTATTCAAGCTATTGCCAAACGTATTAAATCCTTGCAAGAAAAAAAAGACAATACGAGCCGTATTATCACTTTGCCACGATGGGATGCGTTTGTTGTTTTAATTGAACCTTTCAACTCAAAAACTTTACAACTTGAACTAGATGTTATGTTTTCTGCATTAGATACGCCATTCCAACTTGGAAAAAGAGAAGCGAAGTTAACCGCAAGCGCAGGTGTTAGTGTATACCCAGATAACGGAGATAATGATAAAACCTTAATAAGTAATGCATATGCAGCCATGTTTCAAGCCAGACAGTTTGGTGGGAACAAAATAGAATTTTATAAAAAAGAAATCAATGAAAGAACACCTAAAATGTTAGAGTTAGAGAATGATTTACATCATGCATTAAAACGTCGTGAATTTGTATTATATTATCAACCTATTGTAGATTTAAGAACAGGAAAAATTTCCGGTATGGAAGCTTTGATTCGATGGAAGCACCCTACAAAAGGTCTTATTCCACCCATTGATTTTATATCTTTAGCTGAAGCCACAGGTCTTATTATTCCAATAGGCGAATGGGTATTAGAGCAAGCTTGTACGCAAACTGCTCTATGGCATAAACAAGGTTATAGAGACTTAGCTTTAAAAATTGCTGTCAACTTGTCGGTTAAACAACTTAGGGATAGTAATTTATTGGCGCATGTTGAAAAAACCTTGAATAAAACACATTTACCGCCTCAGTTTCTTGAATTGGAAGTTACTGAAACTGAAATATTAGATGAAAAGTTATTGCCTATTATCCAGGAAATTACAAAAAAGGGTGTAAATTTATCTATAGATGATTTTGGCACCGGATACTCAGGCCTAAGTTACTTAAAAGTTTTTCAAGTAGATAAAATTAAAATTGACCAATCTTTCATTCGAGATCTTGAAACGAGTAATGATAGTTCAACAATAGTGTCAGCTATTTTAGCCATGGCCAAAGAATTAGATATCAAAACCTTAGCAGAAGGCGTTGAAACAGCAGAGCAGTTAAAATTTTTAAAAGATAGAGATTGCCAATATATGCAAGGTTTTTATTTTAGCAAAGCAATTCCTGCAGAAGAATTTTCTAAGCTGCTTGAAATAGGAAAACATTTATAAAATGAAAACTTTAATCATAGCACATGGTATACGTAATCATGATTGAACATCCCACTCCCAAAAATGGGATAAGATTAAGAAATATAGCGGCACTTTTATTATCCTTTGCTTCTTTCTTTTTTTTAGTACCTGGTGTTTATTGGCCAATGTTGTCTATTGCAAGTTCAGGAAAAATTGCCGCAGAAGTGCCCGTGGTTGAAGAAACTGGTTTTTTTGGCATTCCAGAAATGACCGGGATAGAAACGCGCCATATGAAAGTGAACATTTTTGATTCTTCTCGTTCAATAACGAATACAGTTCGTGAACTATGGCAGAAACGATATCGTTTTGTTGCCGCCATGATCTTTTTATTTAGCGTTATTATACCTGTTCTTAAAGGTTTAATAATAATATATGTTACTTTAAGTACAAATGAAGCGCATCGTCGCTACATGTATGCATTTGCAAACGGAATGGGTAGATGGTCGATGTGCGATGTATTTATTACCGCTGTTTTTCTTGCTTATCTTTCCACAGGCGCTGGAGGCTCGAACACGGGCACCGATATCGCTATTTTGGGACATAGTTTTCATGTCAATGTGCTTGTGGGTATGCATGCCAAATTAGAAATGGGTTTTTGGTGCTTTTTAACATATTGTATATTATCATTAATGGCGGTACAACTCTATACACCCCGTTAATCTTCATTTTCTGCTTTAGGGTATACGATCATTGTTTCAATCTCTTTGTCTTGTTTTTCTGCAATTATTGCTGTAAATTCAGGAAACTCAATATTTTGGCCTGCTGCTGGCAGCTCGCTTAGACGATGTAAAATAAGCTCTGAAATAGTATTTAACTCTTCTTCGTCATCATCTAATGTAATATCTCTATCTAATGCCCTTTCAAGAGAATAGATTGAGCAATCACCTTTCACAGTAAAGGTACCATCTTTGTTTTTTATCCAATCATTTTTAGTTCTATGAAATTCATCTTTAATGCGACCGATCATAGCATGCAATAGATTATCTAAGGTGACAAATCCAATCAATTTTTCTTGTCGATATACCAAAGCAAAGTGCGGTACACCTGCTCGAAATTTTTGAAGTAAATTTAAGGCAGGTAAGCGATGAGATACTTTCAGTATTGGTCTTATCATATCAGTTAAATCGATTGTTTCCTGCTCCTGATATAATGCGGGAAAAAGATCTTTAATATGAATAATGCCTATAATATCATTTATATTATTATCGCGCACCGGGTAGCGACTATAACGATGATCTTGAATTCTTTCTAATAATTCATCTAATGGCGTATGTAATTCAATTTCAATCATTTCATCTGAAGGCCGCATCACTTCCGTGACACTCAATTCGGTAAAATCTAAAGTATGTTCTATAATTTTCGCTTCATCTTTGGTAAGTTCACCATGAGAATGGCTGGCATTTAGAATCAAACGAATTTCATCTGCAGAATAATAACTGTCACCTGGATGTGACACATCTAAATGCACCATTTTTAACATTAATGTAGAACAGCCATTAAGTAACCAAATAGCAGGATACATTAACCAATAAAACCCATATAATGGTATTGCAGTCCAAAGTGAAACAGATCCAGGTTGTCGAATGGCTAGAGATTTTGGCATGAGCTCTCCGACAACGATATGCAGAAAAGACAAAATTGCAAAAGCAATAAAAAAAGAAAGCACAGTTGTCACATCATGTGATTGAATACCAAGTTGATGAACTAAAGGTTCTAATAATGATGAGACCACAGGTTGACCAATCCAACCAAGCCCTAAAGATGCAAGCGTTATACCTAATTGACAAGCAGAAAGATAAGCATCTAAATTTTCATGGATCTTAGATAAAATGCGACCACGCAACCCAGCCATTTCTTCTATAATCGCCACTTGCGTATTACGAAGCCTTACCATTCCAAATTCGGCAGCAACAAACAGTGCATTCAGGAACACCAATAAGAACGTGAGGAATATTAAAAATAGATTCGACATAATGAATTAAAATCTCCTTCTCTGCTATTTTAGTGTACATGGGGCCTGACGCCAGCCCTCACCCAAGGTGATTGGTGGTAGGTTGGCGTCAGACCCCATTTTTTCTATACTTTGCATATGCCTTCTAAAAATTCAAATTGGATTATCCAAACGGGAACCACGGTACGTGCCGGGGTATTTGGGATCAATGATGGTCTCGTTTCAAATGCCAGCCTGATATTAGGGGTTGCAGGCGCCACCGATAATCATAGTATTATTGTGCTTTCAGGGATCGCAGGCCTTGCATCAGGTGCGCTTTCCATGGCAGCAGGTGAATATATTTCCATGCGTTCACAATCTGAATTATTACACTATCAACACTTAAAAAAGACGACCACATTAAGTGCAAAAGTTGTTGGCTCACCTTGGGTGGCTGCCATTTCATCCTTGATTTCTTTTGCAATTGGTGCATTTATTCCCCTCATTCCATTTTTGCTTAATATTGGTACATGGCGTCTTGTTGCTTCTATTATTATTTCTGCCTTGTCCTTATTTATCGTCGGTGGCATTTTAAGTCATTTCAGCGCACGCAATGTCATTTATGGTGGTATTCGTATGTTGAGTATTGGCTTTTTTGCAGGTTTAGTCACTTATTTCATCGGAAGAATCGTCGGTGTCGATATACATTGATTGTTTAAGGTGTTTGCAACCACTTGGCTGCGTCCTTGGCAAAATAACTTATGATGAAATCAGCCCCTGCCCTTCGTATAGAAGTTAGAATTTCTAAGGTAGTATTACGCTCATCTATCCAACCTTTTTCAGCAGCAGCTTTGATCATGGCAAATTCCCCACTTGTATGATAGGCAGCCAATGGAATTTCAGGGAATGTTTGTTTTGCACGAAAAATCACATCAAGGTATGTGTGCGCGGGCTTTACCATGATCATATCTGCCCCTTCTGCAATATCTAGGGCGCATTCTCTCATGGCTTCATTGCTATTGGCATAATTCATTTGATGTGTACGTCTATCTCCAAATTTAGGCGCACTTTCTACGGCTTCGCGAAGGGGTCCATACATGGCGGAAGAATATTTCGCAGAGTAGCTTAAAATAGGCAGGTGATGAAACCCTGACTCATCCAAGCCTGTACGAATAGCATGCACCATACCATCTATCATACCGCTGGGTGCAATGATATCTGTACCCGCTTTTGCATGACTAACAGCCTGCTTTACTAATAAATCCAAAGTACTATCATTCTCTATATCTCGTTTTTCGTTAAGAATACCACAATGTCCATGATCTAGATATCCACAAACACAAATATCAGAGATAATTAACATCTGAGGGGAAGCCTGCTTAATGATTGGGATCGCTTGTTGTATAATACCTTTGTCAGAATATGCATCCTTCCCTAGGGCATCTTTGTTTTCAGGAATGCCAAACAAAATAATCGTTTTAATACCCAAATCTTCAATTTCGCGTATTTCATCTGCAATTTTATCTAGACTGATTTGATAATGCCCAGGCATGGATGCGATTGCCTGTTTAATGCCCCTTCCATGTCTAATAAAAAGTGGCAGGACAAGATCACCCACATCAAGATGTGTTTCTTGCAGTAAATTCCTGATTTGTGGGTGTTGTCTTAGGCGTCTTAGTCGCGTTTTTGGAAATAACCCTAATGTTTGCATAGCATTTCTTTATGCGACCTTTTGTGATGCAAGTTTCTTGCTTGGATTTTGTAGCAAAAGATACCATAACATGGCCACACACAAATATACAAACATAATGGTTGCCAGAGGAACAATACTGCCATCAAAGGTTAACTCTGAAACAAGAACCAAACCTGCAGCCAACAATTGTCTTATCCCAGTATTCATGGCGGCTGCTGTGCCCTTCATGTCAGGATAAATTTCAAGTGCTTTTAAGCCCAGGATACCCACCGTCATGGCACCGCCGGCAGCTAAAATGGACATCGTAATACATATCCATATCGGTGATGCAGGGCTTAGCATGGCAACAATAAAGAGACCTGTTCCGCCAATAATTGAAAGCATTAATCCTAAATTTTTGGTATAATCCATACCTTTCTTGGCAATCAGCTTACTACTAAGGGCTGAGAACACCAAAAATGTGCACATGGTGCTTGCTTGATAATACCCAAAAGCACGTGAAGACACGCCTAAATGATTCACAAAAATCAATGATAAATTAGCAATATATACCACAATCAAGATAAAAGGCATGAGGGATATCATGCAGTAGCCCACAAACCTAAAATCAGTGGCCAAGGTGACATAATCTTTTGCAATCGCTTTTAAATTTAATGTTTTACGTTTATCTTTTGGTAGGGACTCATCAATAAAAAGAAAAGTTAAAATAAATGTTACTGTTGTTAATGCGGCGATAACAATAAAATTCATACGCCAATGGTATTGACTGCTTAAAAATGCACCTAAAATGGGCGCACCGGCCATGGCTGCTGTAATAACACTATTGAGGATGCCCACCAATTGACTGGCTTTTTCCAATTTATATTTATCTAAAAATACTGCAGCCCCTACTACCATGGGCACGGAAGCAGACATTCCTTGAATAAGCCTCCAGCCTAGCATGACATAGAAATTTTCAGCAAACACACAGGCAATACTGCTAATGGAAAAACCTAACATGCCGAACAACAGAACCTTCCTTCTGCCAAAAGCATCCGATAATGGGCCGCAGATAAGCGCTGCGAAGCATAATCCTATAAAATTAATACTTAATATTAATTGTATTGTATCTTCAGAAGTTCCGAAAAAATTCACCATCTCAGGAAAAGAAGGTACATACATGTCGGCTTCTGCACATAAGGCGACATACATCATCGTGACGACGACTAGGGTTAATATTTCTGCAGTTTTGGCGGAAAACTTATTGGTCAGCATGAGAGTCCATCCTGATTTAGAGTACAAAACACAACAAGTTAGACAACTCAATTTGGTTGGCTACTTATTAATTGCTATTGTAATGTGAAAAGGTACTAAAAGTCCATGATAGTTAAGCTTTTCTTGCAAACCATAAAATTTGCGTAAGGCCAACAATGCGCTCGCCTCTACCACTAAGGCAACAAATCGTTTATGGAATGCATGAACAGAGATAATCTGAGTCACCTCAAAGGAATAAGAGTCGTTTATTTCTTTAATATTAGATAAAGAAACTTTGTTAGAAGCAGTTATTTCATCGGGGTAGAACAGCGTGATATGCGCACCGACGAAATTTTTAGGTGGAAAATAATCCGGCATGCGTAAATTTTGATCTTTAAGGTAAGGAAATAGTTTAAAAATAAAATCATCATGTATTTTTAAATAATGATAACTATGTTCATCCTCTTTTCTGAGAATGCCATAATTAGGCAAATGCGATTTTGCATAATTTATCAGTTCTTGATTGTGTATAATTTCATATGAAAAATCTTTTCTATTTAAAGTGTCCGATATCAATTTTCCTTCCATATTTTTTATTGTCATCTTTAAAAAACAGAAAAAACAACTTACTCACTGTAAAAGCAAGTAAGCTGTTTAAAAGTTTCTATGAACTTTGATTACCTGAGTGCGCCAGGACTTATCACGCCAAATGCATTTAATAGCCATAACACCACTGCAAGCACAACAACCACATTTAAAATGGTTTTGATTGGGCGAGCCATGGGAATATAGGTGTTGATGACCCACATAAGGACACCAACGACAACCAATACAATGATAATTGAAACTAAAGGCATAGTGCAATCCTCGCAAGTTATGTGCCCTGATAAAATCAACGCTTTCCAATTTTACTGTAGCGCAATACAAACGGTAGATCAAATGATTGTGAGACCATGTTATACATATTCATTGAATATAGGTCTGCATGCTCTCAATATGCCGGCTTTTCTATGTACAAAAATAATGCTATAGTAAATTTCTTTTACCCCTAGGAGTGTAGTATGATGAGTCTCAAAAAATTTAGCTGTGTCGCTAGTGCCTGTGTACTGGCCCTAGCAAGCACACAAGTCTTTTCTGTTGAAGATAACGCAATTACAAAAAGCGTCGAATCTCAACTGCGTGCGGACAATATCGTTTCCAGATCTAACATTAGAGTGGAAACTAAAAGTGGTGTGGTTAAATTGACAGGTAATTTGAAAACTGAAGAAGAAGCCAGCCAAGCTATTCAAATTGCCCAATCGACACCAGGTGTATCAAATGTAGACACTTCCAAGTTGAAAGTTGAAGAAAGCGCCCATCCATTTGATGATACTGTCATCACTGCAAAAGTGAAAGGCCTTTTCATTAAAGACAAACTTTTTGGTGATCAACCCATTTCAGTGACAACCATCAAAGTTGAAACCACAAACGGTGTAGTCTATTTAACGGGTACTGTTGAAACTGCTGCTCAAGCAACAACAGCTGTTAATTTGGCAAAATCTGTTTCTGGTGTTTCAAGTGTTGATTCTAAAATTATGGTGAATAGCAAATCTAATTAAGAAGTTCCACCT
>CAZCHZ010000044.1:0-9308 GCA_964498615.1 uncultured Legionellaceae bacterium
CTAGAATGGCACTCAGTTAACTTGAATGCTAAGCGATTAGCATTCTTTTTTCTCGAAAAATGGCAAAACTTAATTTAAAACCAACGGCAGGATATCTTCTAATTGAACCTCTAGAGAAAGAAATAAAAACAGCTTCAGGAATATACCTCCCAGATAATGCCGGGGAAAAACCTCAGAAAGGAAAAGTTATTGCGGCTGGGGGAAGCATTTCCCAAGACGGCCGCGAAATAGAATCTCCAGCCAAGTTAAACGAAATTGTTTTATACAAAAAATGGGGAGGAAATGAAGTAAAAGTAGATGGGAAAGAATATCTTTTTGTTAAGTTCGAAGATGTTTTAGCGATTGAAATATGAGCGCAAGTAGAATCGAAGAATTAAGAGACATCTTACCGAGTCTTAATGTTGCGGAGGCGGCAAGTATGATTAGTGTTGGGATGTTTTCTAAATTTTCAAGACAATTACACCAGGTCGGGATTGAAGACAAAAGGATAGATCAAATTGGGGCAGAGGCAGCTCAAAATCCAGCATATAGAAGTGCATTGGACAAAATGCATAAAGCTGAAAAAGAAACTAAAAAATAAAAATATGGCAAAACAATTAAAGTTTGGTAAAGATGCAAGAGAATCTCTTCTTAAAGGAATTGATATCGTTGCTCGTGCAGTTGTTACTACACTTGGACCAAAAGGTAGAAACATTGCACTTGATAAAAAGTGGGGAGCCCCAAACATAGTTCATGATGGTGTATCTGTTGCAAAAGAAATAGATCTTCCTGATCCATTTGAAAATATGGGAGCTCAACTTGTTAAAGAGGCCGCAAGTAAAACCAATGATAATGCGGGAGACGGGACCACAACCTCAACACTTCTTGCACAAGTTATGACTCAAAAAGGAATGAAAAGGGTGGAAGCGGGAGCCAATCCAATGATTGTTAAACGTGGAATGGAAAAAGCAGTTGAAGCAGTTCTTGAATCTCTCAAGAAAATGGCAAAACCTGTTAAGGGAAGCGAAATCACACAAGTAACTACAATTTCTGCAGGAAATGTTGAAATTGGAACAAAAATTGAATAAGCAATTAAAAAAAATGCTTGATTTTTTCTTACCCCAATGCGAGAAAATTAATTTGCCCAGAATTGCGATATCGCAAAAAAAGTAAGGTCAGGATTTACTTCTTTGCCAGATGATCATCGAAATATTGAAGCTAAAATCACGCGTTCTTTACAAAGTTTTGCAAAACTTAACAGCAAAGAAGCAGGTTTCTTTTTTTTCGTGTTGGAAGCAGTGGATACACGAAAAGTGATGGGTACTTCGGCAATCGAAGCAAATGCGTCTTTTTTATATCCTTTTTATAACTTTACTTTGCTACCCATCACGCAAACATCCAATGAACTGCATCAGCGTATTGCACATCAAGCTTTATTTTTAAGTACGCAATATCAAGATGCTTCAGTACTCTGCACTTTATATTTAGATGCCTCTTTACGTGGACAGGGCTTGGGTCCCTTTTTGTCACGTGCCCGTTTTTTATTTATGGCGGAATTCCCCAATCTATTTTCAAGTAAGGTAATTGCCGAGTTAAGAGGCGTTTTTAATAAAGAAGGCGTTTCTCCTTTTTGGGAAGCTTTGGGTAAGCAATTTTTTCATTCAGACTTTCATAGCGCAAATTTTAGGCGCTCAACGCAGAGTGCACAATTTATTGCGGATCTTATCCCAAAGCTGGGTGTTTATGTTGACTTATTACCGCTAGATGCCAAAGCTGTGATTGGCGTACCACATGATAACACCAAACCCGATTTGCACATCTTGGAAAAAGAAGGTTTTCGTTTTAGAGATGTCGTGGATATTTTTGATGCAGGACCAATCATCGAGGCTGCCACAAATGAGATTAAAACAGTAAAAGAAAGCGCGCGAACTAAAGTAATTGATTTTAAAGAAGCTATCAATGGGCAAGTTATGTTAATTTTCAATACTAACATGGATTTTAGATCTGCAATGAGTACAGAAATTTTAGTTGAAGAACAGGGTGCATATTTGACAAAAGCACTTGCCACAGTATTAAATATCGCCAAAGGGGATAATGTGCGCTATTGTCCGTTGCGATAGGGAGATGTTATATGGAACATTATATTAATAACACCTGGGTTTCTGGAAAGGGAGAAGCCTTTGTTTCTTATAATCCCGCGACAAATGACATTCTTTGGCAAGGTCATGCAGCCAATTTGACGCAAGTAGAAGAAGCTGTGTTGGCCGCAAAAAAAGCACTGTATTCTTGGGCAAATCTTTCAGTAGAAAAAAGAGAAAAATTTTTGCATGCATTTCAAGCGATCGTACAAGAACAAAAAAAAGATCTAATAGAAACACTTTCTAAAGAAAACGGAAAACCGCTTTGGGAAGCGGACATGGAAATAACGGCTTTAATCAGTAAGGTGGATATTTCTATTTCTGCTTATCATGCACGTAGTGGTGAAAAAGTATCGGGCAATGTAGAAAGTCGGACGATACTGCGTCATAAACCACACGGTGTGGTAGGTATTTTTGGTCCTTTCAATTTTCCAGTATCAGTGCCTGGGGGACATATTATTCCTGCACTATTGGCAGGTAATACTGTGATATTTAAGCCAAGCGAACTAACACCTATGATTGCTTCTAAAATTATACAATGTTGGGAAGCTGCTAAATTGCCAGAAGGCGTTATTAACTTATTACAAGGCGCAGGAGAAACTGGAAAGTCCATAAGTTTACATCCTGATGTACATGGTATCTTTTTTACAGGCAGTTTTAAAACGGGGCATGGCCTTACACAAACATTATCTGATTTTCCACGCAAGATTTTAGCCTTGGAAATGGGTGGCAATAATCCTTTAGTGATCCATGATATCGATGATAATATTCAAGCAGCAATATATCATACCCTGCAATCAGCCTATGCAACGGCAGGTCAGCGATGTACTTGTGCAAGACGTTTAATTGTAACAAAAAATAATAAAAACGAAGCATTTATAGAAGCCTTGATCAGGTCAGCAGCTGCTATAAAAATAGGACCTTTTAGTGATACGCCAGAACCCTTTATGGGTCCAGTGATTTCAAAAGAGGCGGCAAGTAAAATCACTGAGAGCTACCAAGCATTATTAGCGATGGGAGCACAAGCGCTCTTACCACTACGCAATGTTGGCAAGGAAAGCACCTTTCTTTCCCCGGCGCTTTTAGATGTCACGAAAATAAAAACTCGCCCAGATGAAGAAATTTTTGGACCCGTTTTACAACTTATTTGGGTGAAAGATTTTGAAGAAGCGATAAGAGAAGCCAATAATACAGCCTATGGATTATCAGCAAGTATTTTTTGTCAGAGTGAAACCCTATATAAACAGTTTTTACAGGAAATTAATGCAGGGGTTGTGAATTGGAACCGTGCGACATCTGGAGCAAGTAGTCAGTTGCCCTTTGGTGGTGTGGGTAAAAGCGGGAATTTTCGACCCAGTGCCTATTATGCAGCAGATTATTGTGCTTATCCCGTGGCAAGTTTAGAAGAATCTAGTTTGAGGCTACCGCCGCAATTAACGCCGGGCATTAAACTGCCATGACTATCAAGGCAGTTGAAGCGAATTTTGATGGATTAGTAGGTCCTACTCATAATTATGGTGGACTTGCTTTTGGTAATTTTGCTTCAAAAAAATATGCACATATCACTTCCTACCCACGGGCGGCTGCGCTACAGGGCTTATCGAAAATGTATTTATTGTTGCAACTTGGGATACCTCAAGGTATTTTACCGCCTCATGAAAGACCCAATATAGCGCTATTGAAATCTTTAGGTTTCCTAGGCACAGAGCGACACATTCTTAAAACCGCTGCAAAAGAAGCGCCAAAAATATTAAGAGCGGCGTATTCTGCATCTAACATGTGGAGTGCTAATGCGGCTACCGTCACGCCCAGTATTGATTGTCGAAATCAACATCTGCAATTTACACCCGCTAATCTTGTAAGTCATTTACATCGTGCACAGGAAACAACATTTACTTACCGGATTTTGCATAAAATTTTTCATGATGAAAGTAAATTTCAATTACATGCAGCATTGCCTGCTACCTTTCAGTTGGCGGACGAAGGTGCTGCAAATCATAATCGGTTTTGTGCTTCCTATGGCAGTGAAGGATATTCTTTGTTTGTATATGGACGTAAAGGTTTTGAGGACTCAGAGAATATGCAAGGGCTATATTTGCCAAGACAAACCCTGGAGGCTTCAGAAGCTATTGCACGACTACATCAGATGAATATGCAACGAAACTTTTTTGTGCAGCAAAATCCAATCGCCATTGATAAGGGTGTTTTTCATAATGATGTGATTTCGCTTGTCAATCAAAACGTATGTTTATATCATGAAGAGGCTTTTTTGAACGGGACTTCTTTTGTCGAAAACTTAAAACAGGCTTTGCCGTTTCAAACTTATTTTTTAAAAATTACATCCCATGAATTAAGCCTTGAGGAAGCTGTGCAAACTTATCTTTTCAATAGCCAATTAGTCAGCCTCAAGGATGGTGAGATGGCCTTAATCGCACCAGAAGAATGTCGTGAATCAAAGCGCGCGTTCCAAGTATTATCTCGCTTACTTGCAGAAGATAATCCTATTAAAAATTTGCATTTTGTAGATTGCAGGCAAAGCATGCAAAATGGTGGTGGGCCAGCTTGTTTACGTTTACGCATTGTGCTGACAGAAGAAGAGCGCAAGAGTAGTCTTGCAACCATCTGGTTGGATGAGGTATTATATAAAAAATTGGTTGCCTGGGTGGAGCGCCATTATCGTGAAGAGTTAAGCGCAGAAGATCTCTTAGATCCACATCTGATGATAGAAAGTCGCGAAGCTCTAGATGCCTTAACGCAGCTTTTAGGATTAGGAAGCATATATCCATTTCAACATGTCTAAAAAAATAAATGCCTATTTTAGTTTATTACGTTTGAACAAACCTATTGGTTCTTTACTTTTATTATGGCCAACGCTCATGAGTCTTTGGGTCGCAGCTGATGGGAAACCGCATATCTTTATTGTGGTGATTTTTATTTTAGGCGTGCTTATCATGCGTTCTCTGGGGTGCGTTATTAATGACTTGCTAGATAAAGATTTTGATCGACATGTGACAAGAACTCAAGCTAGATCCCTAGTGACAGGCGCCATTTCTACTCTCGAAGCAATTTTATTGATAATTTTTTTAATGTGTTTAGCGCTTGTGCTGGTTTTACAATTGAATGTTTTGACGCGTTTGCTATCTCTTTTAGCTTTGAGCTTGGCTTGTATTTACCCTTTAATGAAAAGATATACGCATTTCCCTCAGGTGTTTTTAGGTGCGGCCTTTGGTATGAGCATCCCGATGGCTTTTGCGGCCACATTAAATACAGTCCCTAATATTGCTTGGTTAATATTTTTTGCAAATTTCTTTTGGATCATGGCCTATGATACCGAATATGCTATGGCAGATAGACAAGATGACATACGCATTGGCGTTAAATCCACCGCTATTTTTTTTGGCGATTACGATCGACTCATGATTTTTGCGTCACAAAGTTTAGCATTAGCATTATTTTTATTATTAGGTCTTATCTTAAAATTAGGATTTTTTTATTATCTGGGCTGGATGTTTGCCTTGATACTTAGCGTTTATCAACAATATCTTATTAAAGACAGAGAACCCCTAAAATGTTTTCAAGCATTTTTAAATAATAATATGATAGGTGCTGCTTTATTTGTTGGGTTGTTATTTGCGTATTAAAGGAACGTTCATTAGCGTCCCCGTCATTGCGAGCGTAGCGAAAGACAAGCAATTAAAGAACGAGATAAATTCTGCATTAAAGTAAAATACCCATCAGCGCCTTTAGAAGACTTTGGGCCTAAAGGATCTAATACACCCGTTTTAACGCCTGTATCTTGCACAATGCTGTCTACCAAACTGGGTTTAAATTGAGGTTCACTAAATACACAGTGTACTTTTGCGTTTTTCACAACATCGTGTATTTGCTTGATACGAGCGATGCTAGGGGGTAATTCTGGATGCAGGGCAATGGCACCTACACCACGTAATCCATAGCGATGTTCAAAATATTGATAAGCATCATGAAATACAATAAAAGGCACTTGTTTAATGGGCGCTAATTCACTTTTAAGTTTTGCATCTAAAGCAAGCAATTCTTTTTTGAGATGTTCTGCATTTTTTTGATAGTTGCTATTATGCTTTGGATCTGCATCACTTAAAGTTCTTTGGATGCTATCAACCATCGCAATTGCATTGGTTGGATCTAACCAGAAGTGCATGTCATATATGCCTTCATGTTTATGATGATGATCATGATTATGGTCATGATGATGTGCATCTTCTGCAAAAAGTGCATTAGCTCGGATAGGTAATAAAGTGAGATCCTTGCTTTTATCAAATTCTATAATTTGTTTGGGTTGAGGCAAACTGGCAAGTGGCTTGATCAAAAATGTTTCAAGTCCAGGACCTCCCCAGAAAATAATATCGGCTGCTGACAACGCTGACATTTCAGAAGGACGAAGTGCATAGTGATGGGGAGATGCGCCTGGCTTAAGCAGTAAGTAAGGTTCTCCTACGCCTTCCATGACGCCGGCTACCAGCGCATAGAAAGGAGGAATACTGGCCACTACTTTAGGTACAGCAAAACAGGGCAGGCATGCAGAAAGGCTATAGACTATGAGTATCTTAAGGCATAATGGAAAAATAGATCTTGTGTTCATTGTGTTAACTTTGCAACTTATAAAGTGTGGTTGTTGTGTCTTTACTCACTGTTAAAGATCTCTCTTTGAGTTTCGATAAACATGAAGTGTTGACTCATGTTCATCTTAGCGTAGATAGAGGGAAAATTGTAACCTTAATTGGTCCTAATGGGGCAGGAAAGTCTACCCTGGTACGTGCCATCTTAGGTTTGATCCCTAAATCATCAGGAGAAATCATCTTGGCCCCTGATCTACGTATAGGATATATGCCACAAAAGCTACATATTGAACCTTATCTCCCCTTGTCTGCTTTAAGATTTTTAACACTGGCAGGTAGAGCAAAGCCTGAAAAAGCTGCATTTACTTCAGTCGTCAAGCTGCTTAGTATTGGGGAACTGTTAGAGACACCTTTGCAATCAGTATCGGGTGGTGAATTTCAAAGAATATTGCTTGCACGTGCTTTATTGAATAAACCTGATCTTTTAGTTTTAGACGAACCCATGCAAGGTTTGGACGTTTTAGGGCAAGAGGCATTATATACATTAATCATGCAGATAAGGGATATGTACAATTGCGGTATTTTGATGGTTTCGCATGATTTGCATTTGGTGATGGCCGGCACAGATTTTGTGATTTGTTTAAATAAACATGTATGCTGTTCTGGAAATCCTGAAACTGTCACACATGATCCAGAATTTTTAAGTATGTTTGGGTTTGAAGCCCTCAATAATATTGCTGTGTACGCGCATCGACACGATCATCGACATGATCATCCACATCACGACACTGAAGCGTCCGAAGGACCTGAAGAGACAGAGGATTAAGGGACATGATGCTGGATTTTAATTTTATCAATAAAGCCATTCTTGCAGGTTTAGGGATTGCACTGGTGGCAGGTCCTCTGGGCGCTATGATTGTTTGGCGCAGGATGTCGAATTTTGGAGATGCCCTAGGACATTCTGCGCTCTTGGGTGTTTGTCTTGCGCTTCTTTTACATATTCATTTGTATTTAGGACTCATGGTGGTGAGCTTGATTGTTGCAGGATTGTTAGCACAATTAATGCGGCATAAGGAATTTGGCGGAGATGCCCTATTAAGCATGCTGGCGCAAAGTGCACTTGCCTTAGGTTTAATTATGGCAACTTATTTTGAAGGACTACGTTTAGATCTGCTTGGATATCTCTATGGCGATATTTTAGCAGTGGATAATATTGATTTAATATGGATTTTGTCTGTTGATGTCGTGGTATGCGTTATACTATGGTTTTTCTGGCGGTCGTTTTTATCCATGACTATTCATGAAGATTTAGCTAGGGTGGAAGGCTTACCTGTGACGTCGCTTAAGTGGATATTAATGCTGATGCTTGCCGCTGTTTTTGCGATCGCCATGAAATTAGTAGGTGTATTGTTGATTACAGCCCTTTTAATTATACCAGCACTTTCTGCGCGTAAACTTTCTAAAACCCCAGAACAAATGGTCGTATTAGCGAGCATACTCGGGATGCTGGCTGTGTTTCTCGGCATCAAAGTATCGCAATACGGTGATTGGCCAACAGGTCCAGCGATTGTTGTTGCAGCGTTATTATTATTTATCTTGAGCCTTGTGATGTCTCGTCTTGCTAGAGAGTGATACTTGAATGAGAGAAAAGAAAGATTGGTAAAAGCACTGGTTTCTGTGCACCAGAAAGCCGAAGACTTGGCAACAGAGCTAGAGATCCACAAACGCCATGGTTTATCGCCAGAAGAAAAAGCTTTTCAAGAGTTGCTCGGGAGCATTAAAGATATATTTTTAAGAGGCTCTATCAAAGCGCTTAAGTGCTATATCAGCTATGCCTGGGAAGATACTAGTAGTGCAGAAGGTAAAGAAGCCAATAAAAAATTGCAAGACTGGCTTTTACGTCTACAAAAAGATTTACACAAAATCGGCATGCAAGTCTTTTTAGACCTTGAAAATATGCAAGGCAATATGAAACAATGTATGCAAAAAAATATTGCAGCAAGCGATCATGTTCTCTTGATTGGCACTCCACGCTTTAAAGAGAAAGTAAGCCAAGAAAGCAATGTCCGATTTGAAGTACAACGAGCACTTCTGAAAACCAAGGCCAAAACGAAGGTTCTCATTCCTATTCTTTATCAGGGAGATTTTGCCACTGCTTTTCCGCAAGATATTGTTAAAGAGATCTTCATTCAAGATTATCGAGATCACTTGCAGTATTATGCATTCATGGTAGGCATCAAAGGTCTTATTCCAAGGATGTACCCTAGCTTGTTGCAAAACAAAGAATATGAGGCGCTCTATGGGAAATTTGAAGCCATACTTAAAAATATAAAGCTGGAATTTGAAGTATCTCATTTAGAGCGAAACCGTTTATCCAGTCAATCTCACTTGCATGTTGCCTCGCAAAATCCGATCAATACTTCGAAAACAGGTACCCACCAGAGTAAATTTGATGAGCAGTTGGCTTTAGCGCTGGCTGGGGATGGTGATGCTCAATGTACCGTGGGACGTATGTATGAATATGGTGAACAAGGTGTCTTGAGAAATATGAATACAGCCTGTGACTGGTATCAAAAATCTGCAGCAAGAAAAA
>CAZCHZ010000045.1:0-9103 GCA_964498615.1 uncultured Legionellaceae bacterium
CCAAGCGGTAAGGCACAGGGTTTTGATCCCTGCATACCTAGGTTCGAATCCTAGCGCCCCAGCCAATCCACTTGATTGTAAGCGGACATCGGAGATTAGTAAGGTGACTTCCAGAAGAATCTTGTTTTCCGGCAATAGCAACCCTCTTCTTAGCCAAAAGATTGCGGAGCATTTAAACACCACTGTGGGCGAAGCCCTGATTGGCCAATTTAGTGATGGTGAAACCCGGGTAGAAATCCAAGAAAACGTCCGGGGCCATGATGTCTTTATTGTGCAATCCACCTGTCATCCCACGAATAATCATTTAATGGAATTATTATTGATGTGTGATGCAGTTAGACGCGCATCCGCCATGCGCGTCACTGCGGTTGTGCCCTATTTTGGTTATGCAAGACAAGATAAGCGTATTCGCTCTGCCCGCGTGCCCATTACTGCAAAAATTATTGCAGATTTATTCCATGCCGTTGGCGTGCATCGTTTACTCACGGTTGATTTACATGCAGAGCAAATTCAAGGCTTTTTTTCAATCCCCGTGGATAATGCCTATGGTTCAAAAATTTTACTCGAAGACATTATTGAAAAACGTTATGACAATCCCTTAATTGTCTCGCCAGATATGGGCGGCGTTGTACGCGCAAGAAGCTATGCAAAACGTTTGAATAATGCCGATCTGGCCATCATTGACAAACGTCGACCCAAACCCAATGAAGCCCGCGTACTAAACATTATTGGGGATGTAAAAGACAGAATTTGTATCATCGTCGATGATATGGTAGACACAGGCGGCACGCTTTCTCATGCTGCGTTGGCACTCAAAGAAAAAGGCGCTAAAAAAATCATTGCTTATTGCACCCATCCAGTGCTTTCTGGCAATGCTATCGAGACACTCCAAAATTCTTCCATCGAAGAATTGGTGATCACCGATACTATCCCTCTCAACAAAGACGCCAAGGCCTGTCAGATGATAAGACAATTAAGTGTATCTGCCATGTTGGCCGATTTAATCCGCAGGATTAGCGAAGAGCAGTCGATAAGCGCCGTGTTTGATTAGCCTGAATTAACATCCAGTATGTTTTTCCTGTCTTTTACTTTAAAATGCAAATTCTAGTATATAAATTTTTTTAAGGAGATTATCAATGGCCGTTGAAGAAACAAAAATATCCGCTGAATTAAGCAAATCCCTCTTAACACTACAAAAAGACATTTTATCGCAAGGGATAGTGATTTCTAAATTTACAGATAGTCAATGTAGCACTCATGAGCCCGTTACCGCAGACAATAATCAGCCCTTATTACGGGTTCGTCTAGCGATAGATGATAATGATAAAGCGCTCCGTTTAACGGGTAAAGATTGTGAAGCCCTTGTAAACAATATTTCCACTTACCTCGAGGGCATGGGCACAACATATTTAGCAGTCCCTGTATGGCAATGGCAAACAGAGCGCGATAAGAAAGGCGCCCTCTTGCCGACAGAGTTCGCAACTGCACTTTTCAAAAAAATAGCTGAGCTTAAAAAACTTGAAACATTGGATACCTCGGCGCAGGCAAAGCCTCACTCTTTCGATCCACTATTATACAGTTTGGTACACAGTTCTTTCACGGGTTTAAAAATTCATTGTTGTTTCCACGGAAGCAAAGCTGAAATGCAGGAATCCGAGCAAACACTTTTTGCAGCAATTCTAAAAAGCAAAATAACAACACTACAGGTTTCCGGCAGAGTAAATTTTCCAGAAATTTTTATTCAAGCGATTAAGGATAGCAAACAAATTACTAGGCTTGATGTGCGGGATTTAGCCTATACAATGAATCATATGATGTTTGCGGATCGTGAAGATGCTGATTGTGTGGCGCAGTTTGATGCCTTAGCGAATGCACTGAATGCAAGTACTATGCAAGTACATTTCCCCGAGAAAGATTGGGCAACTGATGAATGTACTCGGCGCTTAACATTTTCCACACTGAGCCGTACTTATGCCTCAGGAGCGCCATACAACCCAGCTATTACTAAGATGGTTTCAAAATGGCGCGCTTAAAAAGAAAGAAGGCAGCCTCTGACACCGCCCTTAAAACTTTACGCTGTATTTGATTAACTCCCTCTCCCGTTCACGGGAGAGGGTGGTGCGTAGCACCGGGTGAGGGTAGTGAAGAGACACTACTCACAACAGCGCTGGTATACTGAGGCACAAATAAGGGTGCTGGCAAGTTTGCTATACTATAACCCGGACTATGGCGCAATAACGCAGCATTTAACGTTTCATTTTCTGTTAATTCCTCGATATATCCTTGGAACCTTGCTTTCTCAACATTTTCTTCCGGATCATTCGGATCCATAAGCACCGCAAGTAATCTTAATTCTTTTAAATTACAACCCTGTCTTGCAATAATAGATTGACTGGCCAGAGATTTTATACGATCAAGTTCCGGATCCTCGATTCTATCCAGAGAAATTTCTCCTTCTTTCAAGGTTAAATAAACACGTTCAATTCTAAATTTTCTCATCGAAAATGTTGGATCGATTCTATCAATCGTTTTAGGTTGCAAGGTTCTGCCACGATTGACAAGTTCTGCGAACAAGGGAAAATCAATGTTTGCCATAAAATCTAGCGTAGGATTGACATGTAGATTGCTTTGTCTTAACTCTATTAATTTCCCAATTAACACATAGAGTTCGTCATTATCTATAAAAACATCGGCCGCATTTGTTAAGTCATAATCATGATAGATAGCATCTCTCGCAAGCTCTACGAGCACTTTGAAGCCGGGTGCTGTCGCCCTATCTATCAATATTGTTTGCAATACAAGCTCCAAGTTTCTTAATAATGCATTTTTTTCTAATAATATGATATCAGGTTTTTCCCTATTTAATTTTTCAGCTTCTTTTAAACCATTGATTAAAGCAATTGCCGTTTCTGCTTTAGATAACCAATTATCGGCCTGTGCGTAAAAAACATGATCAAATAAAGTATTACTAATAGGCATGTGTCGTCTCACTTCATCCATGCTTTTTTCATCCTGTTCATCTACACCGCCTGACGCTAAAGAAGCTACGGGTGCTCGCATTGTTAATCTTGTTGCTTGTTTTGCTTTATCTACTTGTGCTTTTACGTCAGTTCTTTTTTGCATCAAAAGCGCTCTTTCTTTTTTATGATCCTCTTTTGCCTTATCACTTTCTTGTACTTGGTCTTGAATAGCTTGTTGCTCTGCTGTCTTTCTTGCTTTTTTCTTTTCCAAATTTACCTGCACAGCCAAGGTGCTTGCTTTTTCTGTGGATTCTCTTGGCTTTAACTTTAAATATAATTTATTATATTTTTTAATTATAATATTTATTTTTAAAATATATTCACTCATATCCCTTAAGCTTTGATGACATGCTGACAATTGCAAAGCCAGTTTATCTAAATTTTTAAGATTGAATTTTCCAATGACGATATTTGAGAAATCATGACCCATCAATTCTTCCACATCATCTGAATAAAGCTCGGCGAATTGTTTTTTACTTGCTTCCAGATAAGTTGTATAATCATGCATGTGCTGTTTCAACAGTGCTATTGTTGGCGAGAGCGCGTCTTCTGTGACACGAGAATCTTTTACAAGTCCCTCAAATTGCGTGCATAAAAGTTCCAAAAGCGATATTTTTTTAGTCATTTCTTCAGTTCTAATTGTATGGTCTTTTTTACTCTCAAGAAATGATTGCTTCAAAACGCTTGCTTTCTTCAGCATCAGGATTTCATGTTTATTTTTTTCTTCTTGCTTGTCTTTCGAAACATTCGCTTCATGTAAAAAAGGAAAGAATGCCAACTGAAATTTATTTTTATCAAAAGGCAGTTCTAAAAGATTCATTGAATTGATAAACTCAAAACAAGCACTTTGATCAAATGTATAAAGAGCATCTTTTATTTTATGTCTTCTTGAGGCAATTTTATGAAGATTAACCTTACACTTAACCTGAAACACATCTGGCTGCGTTCGTACAATTTCGAATGACTTAAATAAATCTAAGAATGCTTCCACAATCGCATCAATGCGTATATGTCTGCGCTGTATATCCTCATCCCTGGTGATTAGGCTAGCCACACATGAATAGAATTGAATATACTCTAATTGCTTTTTTCCCCAGTCGGCTACCCCAAATTCAGCTTGACTAAACTTACCGTAATCCAATAAAAGCGCAAACATTTGATATGCTTTCTTAGCATAAGCATCTTGACAGGCTTGTTGTACTTCGCCTTGAATTTGTTTTTCATGTTTTGTTCGCTCTTCACTATCATGATAAAGTTGTAACAAAGATAAAGCAGCATTGATATGATTGGCATCCACTGCCTGCCTCAGCAAAAAAAGTTCACCTTCAGAATTTTTAGGAAAAAGAGGAGCTTTGGTCTTGATGAGTGGCTGAAAATATTCAAGGGAACAATTACCCAACACAGCAGCAGTCAAGGGTGAAAACAGTTTTTTACCAAATTTTAGGGTATGCGTCGAGAAATCAGCAGCTTGTGTTTTAGCACAATGTTTTTTTATCAAAAAATTTACCATCTCAAGATCATTGAATAAGAATGCCATGCATAACCATGAACATGCATTATCGCCATATTTTATGGGTTGTTCTACATTCCAGGGGCCTTTTAAAATTAAATAGTCTGCAATAGCACAATCATTCGGCATTTTTTTTGTTTTTCTTCTTAACATCAAAGCATAAATAATCTTGTTGATTGCATCAACCGAAAAAATAGATGAATTTTTAGCGTAATGCCAATTTAATACTATTTTAACTACCTTCAAATCGCCCTCTTGAACAGCAGAATTCAATACAATATTGATTTCTTTCATAAATGACTTACTTTGGCAATGATTTAAGGCATGTGTAAGAATGGTTGCATCCCCGCCTTTCACGGCTTCCCATAGTAGCGCGTTTTCGTTTTTTTCATCATACAATACATTAGCACCCGCATTAAAAAGCAATAAATATATCCCCACATAACCCCTTCTCGCTGCCAATCCTATCGCAGGTGTTTCCACCCCATCATGCATTGCATTTATGTCAACGTTCAATTGTATGAGAAATTGCAAAAACTCAAGCGTTTGTTTTTGATCATGCGCATGTATGTGTCCTAAAATTACATAAAGGATGGGATTAAATTTAACTACCCCAGCATGACCTGGCAATGTAATCTGATCTGTCTTGATTTTAAATTTTTCAATCAAATATTTGAGCATACCCAATTGTTTAAACATGCAACATAGCGTATAAGCCACATTTTTTTCGAATTCACCAAGCGTTAAGTCTCGCTCCTCGACCAAATATTTAAAGGTTTTCAGCTTACACAAATAAATTACATACACAGAAAGCGAACTAATTTTATGGGCACCCAAAATACGGTCAAAACAAGGAATTGTCTTGTCAATATCAATATCCCCTTTGCCTTTGTGTCCAGCAAGAAGCGTTCTCAGGGAATCAACATCATCCTGTTCACAGGCTTGATAAATTTTTTCAAGATCAAGTGGATTTTGTTCTTTAATTTTTTGGGCTAAGCGCGCTTTAATTTTGCTACGTTTTTCCATTGTAAAATCTCTCTTCGCTCATGAATAATAGGTTAATTGTCTCATGCCAATCCAGCATTTGTCAATTCCCTTACTAAGTTGCTGTATTAATAGCCAGTTTACCTTTCTGTATGGCAATTGGCTCACAAGCTATGGACTTTTTGAAGAAGAAGTTTTAAAACTGCGCTAAAAATTGTTGATCATTTTCGAAGAAAAGACGTAGATCTCCAACATCATAACGCAGCATGCATAAGCATTCAACACCCATGCCAAAAGCAAAGTTCTTTGAAAATAAAAAGGGCAGTCCCTGAGACCGACGTGCTTACAGAACGCTTACGATACCACTTAAGGCTTCGCGGTATGCTCAGGCTTTACCTGCCCTCTTGAATAATAACCAAAATTAATTCTAAATGCAAAGAAGTTGGTCACTTTGAACCTCCCGCCTCCGCCGTCATCCCCGCGAAAGCGGGGATCCAGTCCACAAATACCGCTATTCAAGAATGACTTTTTATGACAGAATACGTGAATTTTTTAAAACGTTGATTAACTACTTATAGGAAGCTTTATGAAGGAATCATTTGTATATATTCTAGCAAGCAAGCGAAATGGTACATTATACGTTGGTGTAACCTCAAACTTGATTAAACGCATTTATGAACATAAAAATAACATCATTGAAGGCTTTACGGAAAAATATGACGTAAAAAATTTGGTTTATATGAAGCATTTTCGGATATACTGTCCGCAATCGAACGTGAAAAACAACTAAAAAAATGGAACAGAATATGGAAAATTGAACTGATTGAAAAATTTAATCCTACTTGGCAAGATTTATACAATCAAATATCAATGTAATTTTTTCGTTTCGTCATTCCCGCTTTTTGCTTCGTCATTCCCGCGAAAGCGGGAATCCAGGTTCAGGTTTTACATTCTGGATCCCCGCTTTCGCGGGGATGACGGACGGCGTACGGCGGAGTTTAAAACTGCGCTAAAAAGCGCTGATCATTTTCGAAGAATAATCGTAAATCGCCAACACCATAGCGCAGCATGCATAAGCGCTCTACGCCCATGCCGAAAGCAAAACCTTGATACACTTCGCTATCGATATTGCAATTTTGCAATACATTGGGATGCACGATGCCGCAGCCTAAGATTTCTAACCAGCCGGTTTGACCACAAACACGGCAACCACGGCCTTCGCAATGCACACATTGAATATCTACTTCTGCTGAAGGTTCTGTAAAGGGAAAATAAGAAGGGCGAAAACGCACTTTCAGTTTATCATTTTCAAAAAACGCATGTAAAAACGCTTCTAAAATACCTTTGAGATGCGCCATATTGATATCTTTATCCACCATCAGGCCTTCGACTTGATGAAACATAGGCGTGTGGGTAAGATCGGAATCACAACGATACACACGACCCGGAGCAATGATTCTAAAAGGCGGTTTATGTTCTTTCATATAACGAATTTGCACAGGCGAAGTATGCGTGCGCAATAATTTTCCATCTGGAAAATAAAAAGTATCATGCATAGCACGGGCCGGATGATGATCAGGAATATTTAAGGCTTCGAAATTATGAAATTCATCTTCTATTTCTGGACCTTCTTCAATCGAAAACCCTAAAGATAGGAACCATTCTTCGATGCGCAAAAGGGTTTTCGTAATAGGATGCAATTTGCCTGTAGACATCCCCCGACCAGGTAAACTGACATCCAGGGTTTCTTGACTTAATTTAGCATTGACATCAAGATTTTCAAGTTCTGTTTTCTTATCGCTTATTGCCTGGCTTAAGGCTTCTTTTGCTTGATTAACAACCAAACCCATTTTGGGGCGTTCTTCTGCACTTAAGCCTCTTAAGGATTTTAATTGTTCTGTGAGTTCTCCTTGCTTGCCCAAATACTGAACACGCAAGGATTCCAAATCTTTCAAGGTGGGTGCGAGACGCACCTTTGCTAAAGCATCTGATAAGAGGGTGGCAATATCCACCACAACACTCCCTAGTTCCCTAAAGCGACCTTGGCCTGTTTTGCAATGGTTTGAAAAGCAGGCATATCATATACCGCTAAATCCGCAAGAATTTTGCGATCCACTTCAATGTTAGCAAGCTTTAAGCCCGCCATCATGCGGCTATAAGATAAACCCTGCATGCGCGCAGCTGCATTAATTCTCACAATCCATAAACGTCTAAAATCACGTTTACGAACTTTTCTATCTCGATATGCATATTGTCCTGCTTTAATCACAGCTTGTTTGGCCGCACGAAACACCGTGCGTCTAGCACTGTAATAGCCTTTCGCTTGCTTTAGAATTGCTTTATGTCGGGCCTTTGCGGTAACACCTCGTTTAACACGTGCCATTTTATCGTCCTCTCACTTAATGATTTGGTAATAGTTGCTGAATGGCAGGTACATCGCTATCATTCACCAGCTTTAATCTACGTAAATGCCGCATACGTTTACCGCTTTTATGCGTGGACATATGATTACGAAAGGATTGACGATGTTTAAATCCACCGGATCCTGTCTTTTTAAAGCGCTTTGCAGCACTTTTATTGGTTTTTAACTTAACTTTAACTTTTGCCTTTCTTGCCATGGCTAACTACTCCGCAATTAATTGATCACGCTTTTTTCTTTGGCGATAAAATCATCACTAATTGTCTTCCTTCTAGTTTTGGAAAAAAATCGACTTTGCTTTCTTCCGCTAACTCGTCTTTAATCCTCTCTAAAAGTTTCATGCCCAATTCTGGATGGGTAATTTCACGTCCTCTAAAAAAGACAGTGACTTTTACCTTATCCCCATTTTCTAAGAAACCACGAAGGTTGCGTAGTTTTACCTCGTAGTCTGCTTTAGCTGTACTGGGTCGGAATTTTACTTCCTTCTGTTCCACTTTCTTTTGCTTCTTCTTAGCAAGGGTACGTTGCTTGCTCTCTTGAAACAAAAACTTCTTGTAATCCATCACTCGCACAACAGGCGGATCTGCATTAGGCGAGATCTCAACCAGATCTAAGCCTGCGTCCCTCGCGATCAGTTTCGCTTCCTGAATCGTCTTGATACCTAATTGTTCCCCATCTTCTCCTATCAAGCGCACATTGGGTCCGCGTATATAATCGCCTTTCCCATCTGGGGTAATCACACGCGTTTTATGTAGAGCGCCCCTATTATCGCTTGGACGACTGCCTCCGCTCTCTTTACCGATGCTAATAAGTTTATGCCTCCTCTTTCATCAATCGACCACGCTTTGCTATCTCTAGCAATAGCATGTCAGCAAACGCCTGTGGCGTCATTTGACCCAAATCTTCTCCTTCCCGCGTCCTAACAGACAGGCTTCGATTTTCTACCTCGCGATCACCCACCACCAATAGGTAAGGCACCTTTACTAAGGTATGTTCGCGGATTTTAAAGCCAATCTTCTCATTTCGCAAGTCCGTTGTCACCCGAAGGCCTCGACTTTCCAATAAATCCGCCATTTCTTTTGCAAAATGACCCTGAGCCTCTGTAATAGTTAGCACAATTGCTTGAATTGGTGCTAACCAAGCCGGCAAGGCCCCTGCTGTGGCTTCAAT